>JBBRTY010000010.1:0-41404 GCA_038248285.1 Aggregatilineales bacterium | reverse complement strand
TTGATAATGCCCTATCTCAGGATGCGGTCGATCAATTGCTGCGTGGTGAAGTCATAGCGGGGAGTGGGGTTCAAATTGTTGTCCAACGAGCCGATGGAAGCGAGTTAGATGTTTTCATCCTTTTTGAGGTCATCAACGTCCCATCGGTGGTTTGGCGTATTCTCGAACAGGACACCCGCATCGGATATCTGCAAATCTTTCGTTTTACCAGTCGCACGCCGGAGGAATTAATTGAAGGAATTGATACCTTAGTTGCTGGGGGTGCCAGTGAATTTATCCTTGATTTGCGCGATAATTCTGGCGGATTGCTTCAAGAGTCCATAGATGTTGCCGACCAATTTCTGGATGAGGGGTTGATCGTCTCGCAAGTTTCTCGCTCAGAAACACTTGAATATCGCTCTACACAGGGGGGCACACTAATTCAACCGCTAATGGTCCTGGTCAATGAACGAACTGCCAGCGGCGCAGAATTAGTTGCTGGAGCTATTCGCGACAATCAACGTGGTATATTGGTAGGAATGAAGACATTCGGGAAGGGTACTGTACAACAAATTTTCGCATTGTCTGACCAATCTTCTTTACATGTTACCGCTGCTGAGTGGTTTGTCCCTTCACAACGCCCACTCGATAAATTGGGTATTGAGCCTGATATTGTTGTCGAAACGAGCGCTGATGGACAGGACATGATTTTACTGAGGGCAATAGAGACGCTCGTTGAGCAAAGAGTAGAAATCACAACGCAAGCATCCCCACGCTTAAAGGCGGGGGCTTTTAGCCCTAATGCTTACCCGACTCAGCCTCGCATATAAGAAAGGACAAGGCGCTATCCCTCCCCATGCCTAAAGGCAGGGGTATCTCGCGCCAATTTCAATGAGTAAAGTCACCGAAGGCATTAAAGTCATTTCGCGGAACCGAAAGGCATCCCATAATTACACACTCGACCGGACTTTTGAAGCCGGCTTGGTGTTAACTGGCGCGGAAATCAAGTCCATACGGGCAAATAACCTCAGCTTGCAGGATGGATTTGTGCAGGAACGAGAAGGGGAGTTATGGCTATTGGGAGTCCACATTACGCCCTATCAGCAAGCAGGTATCTATGGATATACCGATCCGGTACGCCCGCGAAAGCTACTTCTGCATAAAAAAGAAATCGCTCAGATTATGGGCAAAATGCGCGAACGTGGCTATACCGTCGTGCCGACTATGGCTTTTCTGCAACGTGGTCGGGCAAAAGTAGAAATCGCACTCGCTAAAGGGAAGCAGCTTCATGACAAGCGTGCGGATCTCGCCAAGAAAGATGGCGAACGCCAGATTAAACAAGCACTCAAAGAACGCAGTCAAGAATGATCCCTATTCCTAATTCGATTCGTGAGATCAATGCCTTGCCAGAATCGGAAAAGAGGCAGATCTACGGGAGCCTGCTGCCTGATTGGTTAGCGTCTCGATATAATATTGATAGGGATGCCGGCACCTACGATGGCATAGAGGTGGCACGATTTCGCTGTCCGACTGGTAGTCGCGCGGTCGAGATTGATGTCAAACGTCGAGCCCAAGATATCGACCCGATGCTCTATCTCAATATGACCGATACGTTCAACAACCAATTGTTGGTTTTATTGGTTGTCATCAATGATCCAGAGTCTGAGCGTTTCAATGTTGATGTCGATACAGAAGGCAATCGAACGCATTTTGGGACGGTCTCACGTAACCTACCTGCCGAGCTTGAGGCAATGCGGGCGGGACTGGCACCCGGTCAAGTTCGGCGGGGATTGCGTGAGTTTAAGCAACTTGTTCCTCTTTTTGAGACCTTTGTGGGCAAAATGGCGCACGATTTATTCCTCATCGAGCCGCTTTCTTATCACAACGCGATTATTTTTGAGCGGTATGGCTTTGCATATGTAAGAGGACTACAGGAGATGCGTTCAATCGATCAAGGCTTTCGCCCCGACGGTTATTTGTACGCCAAATTGAACGAGAATAACCCGTTTCGCCATCCACAATGTGCATTGACCGTGCGTGGTCGCTCATGGGCTATCCATGATGGTATTTTGGGGCATCCCTTCACTGGCTTTCAGATGTACAAACGACTTGGGCACACCGCAGGAATAAATACTATCTCCGAAGCAACCTGGTAATCTCCTATGGGAAAGCCATCGATCACTCGATCTGCTATCTCTGCCGCCTTAAATTCATTGGTTCAGGTTTCCCGGAAAGAACAAGGCTTTCACGAATTAACGCATCTGCTGATCGTAGAAATGATGGTCTCTGATCCTCAATTTCCGCCGATAGAACACCCTCGCGAGTATGCTTTACAGACTATTTTGATTACGCTTATTTCTGAAAAATTAAACGAAGCCCGTCAGTTTTTTGGTATTTCCCAAGCACATTCTGGGTCTTCGCGCGAAGTTGTGATTGAATTTATCGCGCAAGATGTCAGGGCAGGTGGCTTAGAACTTATTGCTTGGAGCATCCTATATCACCGCTTTGTGCTTATAGATTTTTCGCCATCGCTTGAAGATCTGAGCCGTTGCTACCAAATCGCCGATAAAACGCTTCAACGCCAATTGCACTTCGGCGTAAAATTGCTCACGAGGGTGCTGTCACAGAAAGAATGGGAAGCTCGACGCGCAAATCAATCGGCAAGCCTGATGATGGCGCTTCCTTTACGCGGAAAATCCAAGCTATTCGGACGGGGTGCGCTTTTAGAGCAAATAGTCCAGACTATCATCATTGCCCCCATAAAACATGGACTCATCACAGGGCATCATGGCATTGGCAAAACCACACTCGTCGAGCATATTGCCCGACAACTTATAGAGTTAGATCAGGTTGAACGGATAATCTGGTTATCAACCCCCCGAACAATAGAAGATATTCGTCTGCAACTATTGTCTCAGCTTCAAGCGCAAGATCAATCATTGCCACTTCGCGGTTTGTTGGCAGCCCACAAAACCATGATCGTATTGGATGACGCCGAAGAATTATGGCAAAATTTGCGCGCGCTGCACGATTTTTTGAGTGATGTTGCGGACGCTATTATGCTGATTATCTCTTCGGAGGCGAACACTCTGCCACCCAGTGTAGAATTTCATTTCGTCGTTGAGGAATTGACCCTGCCGGCAGCCGAAAAATTGGTAACTGACACTCTGTATATGATTGGGCAATCACCGGATAATTCAACAAAGGATGTTGCGCGCGAGTTATATGCGCGCTTTGGTGGGTCACCTCTGGCTTTGCGTTTGGCGGCTACCCAATGGCTCACCGAGGAGCCTTATTGGGTTGATAATTTGGTGTCTGCACAAACTTTTGGCGCTGTTTTTGACGGTTTGGCGGAAGAAACTCAAAAACTCTGGTGTTCGTTGGCGTTATTTCCCAGGGGCGCAGTAGAAACATTTACAATTGAGGGCTTTTGGGGAGCACCCGTCCCCATAAAGAGTCTTCAGTTATTGCAGCGTAAAGGGGTGATCTATTATGTAAGTGCTGGTACCTATCAATTGATTGAGCCGTCAATTGCGTTCATACGGCGCGCACATTTATCCCATGATAAATTAAAAACAATGATCCTGCATTTACTAGAAAACTTTTTCAATTCAGACTATTCGTTACGGAACCCAACGATTGCTCTTGAAATCGCCGAACACCGTTGGATCGGTTTGGATGGAGAGCAGTTCATGGCTTGGCTTGAAATCGCATGGCGAATTGGTTCATTCGCGACGAATAATTGGCTCACTTTTCTTGAACTTTGGGAAGACATGCGATCCGGCATCTCCTATAGCTTAAATATTGCCCAAGCAGTGTGTTTACGCCGGATTGGACGTCATTACGAAGCCGAACAGCGCCTCATGAATTTAGTGTCGGTTACGGGCAGTTTGGGACGTTTTTCAGAGCAACTTGAAGCTCGCATTGAATGGGCAGTGACCAAAGCCAAGCAAAGCGAATACAGCGTAGCCGAACAAATCCTCGAAAACGCATTTAGGAGTCTGCGTAAAAACGACTCTCAGACTCGGAGGCGGATTCTGCTGGTTCTCGCTCAAATGGCTGTTGAGCAAAATAATGCGATGCGCGCCTTGACACTCCTTGATCCGATCCAAAACGAAACAGAGGCATTCCTTGTGGTTGCCGAAGCGTATTTCTTGAACGGGGAATATGAAAAATACGAGTATTTTGCGCAAAAGCTCCTCATTATCGCTAACCATGACTTACGGATACGAATGCAGGTACATACGCTGATGGGTCGCGCCAATGAGGTGCAGGGTGATTTAACCACAGCCTATTCTATGTTTACTCAAGCCTTGCTCCTTGCACAACGGTTAGACGATAGCTTCAGCCTCGCCCGAATTCAGACCAATTTGGCGGCAGTCTTTTTACAAACAGGGAAGTATATCGAGGCACATGAATTGTTGAATGAGGCATATGTCACCCAGCGACGAATGGGGGATACTACAGGGTTACATTCCACACAATATAACCGTCAGCTTCTAGAACAACGGATTGCTGGTTGACCTTCGGCGAGATATCGGTACAATTAATGTATCTTGCGCCTATAGCTCAGTGGATAGAGCATTGGTCTTCGGAACCAAGAGTCGGGGGTTCGAATCTCTCTAGGCGCACTGGCAAGCTTTTTTACCTTGATTTAGATTTCTGCTAGTGTTAGGATTGTTTCACCTAGCCCCATTCGTCTAGAGGCCTAGGACGTGGCCCTCTCAAGGCCAAAACAGGGGTTCGAATCTCCTATGGGGCACAAAAAAGAGACCGGTTTCGGTCTCTTTTTATTACGAAGATTGCCCAGAGACCGAATACGCATGTCTCAGATAATCCCTATCACCGATCTTGAAGTCATCAGCAGTTTGGCGAAATCACGCTTTGATGAATTTGAAATCATGCGCTATATGCTCGTCGACAATGACGATCTCTCAGATAGTGCTATTGATGCGCTTGTGGACGAAATTGCTGCCCCTATCGTAGCTAAAATTAATTGCATGGAATGCGCCAACTGTTGTCGTTCTCTGCAAGTTAGTTTAACGCCATCAGATGCCCAACGTTTAGCAGATGGCTTGTCGATTCCGTTTAAGGACATCGTACAAGAACTAGTTGATCTTGAGGCAGGTGCAAAAACAGATGAATGGGGTGTATTTCGTCATTGTCCTTGTACACTGCTTAAGGACAAGCGCTGTTCTGTTTATGCGCATCGTCCAGAATCGTGCCGTGTTTATCCCACATTCACCCCTGATTTTCGCTGGACATTGGAACACACTATTGCCGGGGCGAGTGGGTGCCCCATCATTTATAATGTCCTAGATGTATTTCTTGCACGCGCTCAGGCTTTGGGCTGGGCATAATCAAGTCAAGAGAAGACTTTGTCTGAACAAAAACGATATATTGCCGAAACCGTCCCAGGCTTCACTGGCTTTTTGCAAAATGATTTGAAGCAACTCCTAAGACCAGTCCCAATCATTCGAACCGTAACGGATGATGAAATAGAATTTACCACACACCAATCCATTGAAAACATTCATATTCCGACGGCACAAGCCCTTTATGTGGTTGAGGATTATGATATTCCCCGACCAAAAGCGTTTTTGGGAAACGCGCATTTATTTCGTTTACTCGATCAGATTCAATTTGTGTTGCGGCAAAAACACAATCGCTATGGCAGCCTCCATTTAGCTGCTGCGGGGTCGGATTCTAGCGTCATGGTGCGCCTCAAAGAAGAATTAGCGAAACGCTTAAGTCTGCCGGTCAACGACGATGCCGGTGATTTATTGATCCGCATTCGAAAAAACAAAATTACCGACCAATGGCAGGTTTTGGTGCGCCTAAGCCCGCGACCTCTCGCCACACGACCCTGGCGTATTTGTGACATGCCGGGCGCGCTCAATGCTGTTGTTGCCCATACTATAGGGCAACTTGCCACTGATAAAGAAGGCGAGAGCCTTTTATGTAATTTAGCAAGTGGTTCTGGGAGCATCCTCATAGAACATCTGTTACGGGCGAAAAATCACAATGCTGTTGGTGTCGAGCTTGATGCCGATGTGATGCGCTGTGCCCAGCAGAATATTGAAGCAGCGGGGATTGAACAGCGCGCGCACCTTATCTGCGGTGACATGACGCGATTGCCGTTTGAAAACGGGTCTTTGCGTAATCTGTGCGCTGATTTGCCTTTTGGTCAGCGAGTCGGCTCTCATCAAATCAATACAGAAGTGTATCCGTTGCTGTGGGCAGAAGCCGGCAGAGTCGCGCAGTCAGGGGCAACGTTTGTCATTTTGACCCACGAAATTCGCCTGCTTAGCGACTTGTTATATAAAAATAATACATGGTCTTTGAAGCGTGAAATCAAAATTACGTTGCGCGGCTTACACCCACGCATTTATGTTTTGCAGCGTTCTTAAATCATAATATTAAGATAGCCAGAATACAGATAATGGCGGAATTTCCAAAGTTGAGCCGATCATAAGATGTTGCTGACTGATCAAATCAAAAAGCTTGCCATCTGGCGATCCGAATTTGGGCAAGAGCTGGCTATCAATTTGTTGCGGAAACTCGGAAAAATTAGTAAGAACTGTTATGGTGCCAGACCGGGCATAGCTAAATATATGATTGTTTCCGAGGTCAAAAAATTCGGTACTCATGCCGGCGAAGGCAGGTTGGGCTTTTCTTACGCTGATGAGATGAGTGATACGACGAAACACCGCGCTGGTTGCATCTGTGGATAGTTTGCGTTGCTGAAATTGCTGCTGATCAAATGACGGTCGGTGCAACCAACGGCTATCAGGGCTTTTTTGAGGATCGTCAAGATACGAGTAATCATTTAATGTCCCAAGCTCATCACCCAAATAGATAAGCGGGATTCCACCAATGCTAAAAACCACACTATAAATAAGCACAATCCGCCGCACTGCCATTTCTACTGCAAGCGGGTCTTTGGTCGCCAGTGCCTGTTCCAAGCCGGCAAGAGAAGCAGTTGTACCCACTATGCGCATATCCTGTGTACGTGGGTTGTAATTGAAAGGATGACCTTTTGCAAAGCTGGTAGGGAAATCTCCGGTATAAAAACTATTTAGAAACCGTCGATGGTCAAAACCATTGATGCCAACTTCTGAAGCGTCTTCATCGGCAAAACCCCATCCGATATCATCATGCGAACGAACATAGTTGATCCACGCTGTATTTTCTGGCATCGAAAAACGGCGACTCATGGCATGACGCATAAAGAAGGTCTCGCGCGTAGCCAGCGCATCCCACAGATGGGTCATTAGTATGGGGTTATATGATATTTGGCACTCAGATGGATCGATATAACTTCGGACATCGCGCGGATGAACAATGGCTTCAGATTTGAAGAGTAGGGCAGGGCAGGCAATTTGTACGAAAGCATTGAATGCGCGAATGATCCAGTGTGCCTCCGGCAGATTTTCACAAGTAGTGCCGACCTGCTTCCAAACGAAAGGAACTGCATCCAGTCGCAAAATTTCTGCGCCTTGATTCGCGAGGTATAGCATTTCTTCCAGCATGACTCGGAATACTTCGGGATTGGAATAATTCAAGTCCCACTGAAAAGTGTTAAAGGTCGTCCAAACCCACTTATTGATTTCGGGTCGGAAAGTGAAACTTCCTGGTGCTTGATCGGGAAATATTTCCCGAAGAAATGGCTCATACTCGTCCGGCTTTCCTCTATCGTCAAACATTAAATAATATGACTGATATTGCTTTTCGCCTTGAAGGGCTTTTTTCGCCCATTCATGCTCATCAGCAGTGTGATTGAATACAAAATCAAGCACGAGACTGATGCCGTGTTCACGCAGTTGAGTTGTTAATACGCGCAGATCATCCATGTCGCCTAATTTGGGATTCACTTTGCGAAAACTACTTACCGCATAGCCCCCATCACTATTGAGTTCAGGCGCATCGAACAAAGGCATCAAGTGTAAATAAGTCACACCTAATTCGTTGAAATAGGGAATTTTTTGTTGTATTCCAGCTAAATCATTCGCATATAAATCGACATAACAGACAGCCCCAACCATCTTTTGCGATTGAAACCAGTCCTCGTTTTGTTGACGATGCCGGTCTAACTGGCGCAATTCCGAAGGGCGTTGCAGAAATGCTTGTGCCAGTGACCCCACTGTCGCTTCTAAGTGAAAGTGACAATCATAATGTTCGCCATACAAATTCAGATAATACTCAAAAAGTACCGGAAAATGATTACGCAAACGTTCAAGAAACAAAGCTTGGTCGGGATCACTTTGGGTGAGATCAAGGATTGCAGGAAGAATACGCTCTAACGTAATCACGGATTGTTCGTGGAGCCACTGGCTATCGTAATGCATCAGTACCTCGCATTTAGTGTGATTTGACAGGGTATTTAGTTGATCGAAAAGGGTGTATCTTCGGGGATCGATGGTTGTGCAACAACCATATTAAGGTATGTAACTTCTTTTCTGTAAATTAAGCGAATTTGGTCGACCAGCACAGATGTATCCGGCTGGGCAAGAAGTTCTTGCTTCTCTTCCATAGGTATTTTCAGCAGTGAAGCAGCCAAATACGCGAGTTCCAAATCGTCGCCAGGGAGTTGGGATCGATCAAACTGTGCCTGTTCGGTACGCTCTAAAATCGCAAGATATTTCTCTAGCCAGAATCGTAAACCGCGCGTAGCGACAGCGATTAACGACTGATCAAACTCAATGATCGGCAAATCTTCTACTAAACCCACCAAATAGGGTTCATCGTATTCCAGCGCATGAATGCGAAAACGCTGTTGACCGACCGCAATGATATTCATGCGTCCCAGTGCAAGTTGTTGAACTTGGGCGATGACGGCAGTGCAACCCACTTTAAGTGGTACGGCTTCGGCACCGAGACCGGCTACTTCTGAACCAGACTCAATTAAAACGACGCCAAAGGGCTGTTTGGTATCAACACAGCGACGAATCATCAATTGATATCGTTCCTCGAAAATATGCAGATTGATCGGCATTTTGGGGAACAAGACTGAATTTAGAGGGAATAGGGGCAACCTATACATGAACACACCACCCACGATGACTTAAATCCCTGAAGGACGACACAGTGCATTTTACCCCCGAACCTCATTTTGATTTTGGAGGTTGGGGTATTTCTAGCAATATTCTAATGCGGAAATTTGCCAAAACAGTGTTTAAGGGGAACAATAAGCATCGTGAAATTTAACAGAAATAGGGTGTGATTTGATGAGTATTGTCCCCCGTTTGAATCGATTATTTGCCCCAGATGGAAAATGCTTTGATGTCGCGGTCGATCACGGCTTTTTTGGTGAGCGCACCTTCCTTGACGGTATCGAAGATATGATACAAGTCGTGGCTGTTTTAGTCGATGCCATGCCTGATGCCATTCAACTTAGCATCGGTAATGCCGCTTTGCTTCAACATATGCCCGGCAAAAATAAGCCGGCATTGGTATTACGCACGGATATTGCCAATGTATACGGTCAATTATTGCCCGAAGTATTGTTCTCGCATCTTATTCACGAAGCGGTTGTTCAAGCATTGCGATTAGACGCCAGTTGTATAGTGGTAAATCTATTCAGTATTCCCGGTCAACCGGAAGTGTCGCGCCAATGTATCCAGAATATCAGCCAGCTTAAACCGATTTCCGAGCAATACGGCATGCCGTTGATGATTGAGCCTTTGGTCATGAAGGCGAATGATGCGCGCGGAGGGTATATGGTCGATGGCGATTTGGATAAAATCAAAACTTTAGTGCGCCAAGCTGTAGAATTGGGTGCCGATATCATCAAAGCCGACCCTTGTGATAATCCGTTAGAATATCACCGTGTTATCGAAATGGCGGCTGGTAAACCTGTGTTAGTGAGAGGCGGAGGAAAAGTATCAGAAATTGAAATTTTGCGGCGGACACATCAGCTCATACAACAAGGAGCAAAGGGTATTGTGTACGGTCGTAATGTTATCCAACATCCGAAGCCTGCCCACATGACTCGTGCTTTGATGGCTGTGGTACACGACAATGTAGAGCCAGAGGCAGCACTTCATATTATGGGAGATGTCTAAAATGGCGAAGCAAATCATTCGATTTGGCATCATTGGTTTAGGCTTAATGGGGCGCGAATTTGCAAGTGCTGCTGCACGATGGTGCCATCTCCTCGATCTCGATTTTCAGCCGCAAATCACGGCAATTTGTGATACGAATCCACAATTATTTCGATGGTTCGAAAATTCCGGTTTCCCAATAGCACTGGCGTCATCCAACTATCACGATTTGCTCAACAGCGATCAAGTTGATGCCATTTATTGCGCTGTGCCTCACAATCTTCATCAACAATTTTACATCGACATTATTCGCAGCGGTAAGCATCTATTGGGCGAAAAACCTTTTGGTATCGACCAAAATGCCAATCGCGCTATTTTGGAAGCTATTGCAGAAAACCCATCGATTACTGTCGCGTGTTCCTCGGAATTTCCATTTTTCCCCGGCGCGCAACGCATTATGAAAGCCGTCAGTGAAGGTAAATTTGGTCAAATCATTGAAGTGGATTCCGGGTTACTGCATAGCAGTGATCTTGACCCGACAAAAGTTATCAACTGGAAGCGTATGGTTGACATCAATGGGGAATATGGCTGTATGGGTGATTTAGGACTCCATGCGCTCCATATGCCGTTGCGCTTTGGATGGAAACCAACCCATGTTCATGCAAATCTGAGCAATATCATCACTGAACGAAAGGACGGGGCAGGGGGTATGGTACCGTGTGAAACATGGGATAACGCCACGCTATCTTGTGATGTCGCTACGGAAACCGGGTATTTCCCACTTTATATTAAGACGTATCGTATTGCCCCCGGCGAAACAAATACATGGTATTTGCGAATCTTGGGAACAAAGTTCAGTATCGAATTCTCCACAAAGTATCCCAAAACTCTCCGTTGGATGAATTATGAACCGGGGAAAGAGCAATCATGGAATGTCGCTGATATCGGATATAGCAGCGCTTATTCAACGATCACGGGGGGCATATTTGAATTTGGCTTTACAGATTCGATATTACAAATGTGGGCAGCTTTTTGCGATCAATTGGTGAATGGTCGTGATCACATGAGCCAAACATTTTATTGTGCGACCCCCGAAGAAACTCGGCAACAGCACGACGTATTGACTGCTGCACTTCAATCTAGCCACGAGAAACGCTCTGTCCCAGTAATAGAACGTGCTTTATAAATCTGCCGCAAAAGTGAGTAGGCTAGGATAAATATTCAGGGAAAACGTAATGGACAATGAGGGTTCAACTATGCGCTACGATGTAATAGTTACAGGGCACTTGTGTCTTGATTTAATACCAGATGTGAGCGGACTAAGTGCAAATAACCTGGTTAGTCCGGGCAAACTGTTTGAAATTGGCGGGATTCGCATTTCAACAGGCGGGGCTGTGTCTAATACAGGGTTAGCGCTCCACCGTTTAGGGGCGAAGGTACATCTCATGGCATTGGTTGGTGATGATATGCTTGGGCAAACCATTATCCAATATATTGGGCAAAGAGACCCTGATTTGACGATTGGGTTAAGTGTCAAACACGATACACCTAGCTCATATACGATTGTTTTGTCTCCAGAACGGATGGATCGCACATTTCTGCACTGTACAGGAACGAATGCTTCTTTTAACAGTCAAGATATCGATTATACGCTTCTGGAGCAAGCGAAGATCTTTCATCTTGGCTATCCACCATTGTTACCAGAACTATACGCAGAAGGGGGGGATGATCTTGTGCGCATCTTCGCGCATGCGGTCGAGAAGGGCATCGCAACTTCTTTAGATATGTCCTTGCCCGATATCCACAGCGCCAGCGGTCAAGTCAATTGGCGAAACATCCTCACAAAAACACTGCCGTTCGTGGACATCTTTGTTCCCAGTATCGAAGAAGTGTTGTTCGCCTTGCACCCGGAAACTATCGAATCGTTTAGGCATTGGTTTGATTTTATCGATAGGCGTTATCTGGAACAACTCGCTGATGAAATTTTCGCATTGGGGGTATCTAGCATTGTCGGATTCAAGCTCGGCGATTATGGGGTATATCTACAAAACAGAACACAGTCTCATCGGGTTGCGCCGATAGCAAGCCGACTTGGCAATACCCACATTCTTAAACCACACCAAACCTATCATCAAGCCTTTGATGTGATGGTTGCCGGAACCACCGGTGCGGGCGATTCGTCTTATGGTGCGCTTTTGGTAGCGCTCTGTAAAAATCATGCTCTCGACACCTGCGCAGAATGGATGTGTGCCGTTGGCGGTTGCAATGTAGAAATGCCGGATGCGACCAGTGGTGTTCAAACATGGGATGATACTGCGCAACGATTGTCGAGGGGCTGGAATACCAATCGCAAGCGCTTAAGCGGCTTTTGAGCCTCAAAAGCCGCTTAAGCGCTTACTCATGATAATGTCTGTTATCACGGAGTAATCGAGAAATCACGATATCCTGTCAGTGTTCTCTGACGGGATCTCGTGATTAAATTAGGGGTTTAGCCGAAAGGGGTTGAAGTTGGTATCGCGGTCATAAACATCCTCATTTTCAGCGCGCTTGATCGCCGCAATCAATGGCAATGTGATCGGCGTGAAAACAACTTCAAGCCCAACCTTGAAAATGTAATTGGTGACCATCAGCGAAACCAGTATCTCTGGCGGAAAAACGCCCAACGCCGTCGCAATCAAAAAGAACGCGATTGTATCGACGCCTTGACCAACCAGCGTGCTGCCAATGGTTCTCATCCACAAATATTTCCCATTGGTCAGCACCTTCATACGAGCCAAAACGTAGCTGTTGCTGAACTCGCCGATAAAATATGCGGCAAGGCTTGCTATGACCAGCCCACTGATACCACCCAAGATTGAATTGAAGGCGTTCTGACCTACTGTTTGCTCCCAATAGCCTTCACCGGGCAATAGGCCTGCCAACCATACAAAAGCCCCTAGCATCACAGTAGACATGAATCCTAACCAGATGACGCGACGTGAACGCTGATAGCCATAAATTTCGGTCAAGATGTCGCCAAAAATATAGGCTATCGGGAAGACGAGTGTGCCCGCGTCAAAAACGAGATTTAGGGAACCAAGACTAATACCCAGATCAATGACTTTTGCACTGCTTAGTAAATTACTTAACATGAGAACAGTCACGAACAACGCCGTGATAATGTCTAGATACTTATACTGACGGGTTTCGGGTTGAGATTTCACAGAGATGTTCCTGATTTGTCGGGGGTTTGATTGTAAGGACATCATTATACAATAGGCGTCTGACTAATTTCAGCGCATACAGAAATCAATATCATCTCGGCTTAAAGCACAATTTGCGGAATAACAGAAAGAAAACTCATGTCGCAACGCCAATATCGATTGGACTTTCGCAAAGAAGACTCAATCTACATCTTCGACCGTATTCGCAACTCTACATCGGCATCGTTGGTTGGTGTCGGCAGCATAGGTAAATCAAACTTGATCGCTCACCTACTCAACCCGCTAGTCCATCACCATTATTTGGGCGCGGAAGAAGCAACCTCTCTGAGTCTCATCCGAATCGACGCCAACATGCTGGTGCCGTTGTCTTCCCACGCTAAGTCTGATGATGCCATGCGGGCATGGTCAGGGTATGAATTATTGATGCACCGCATGTATTTAAGTTATCACCCTTTCCATTTGCTAGACAACGAAGAAAAAGAACAATTTTACCAACTGTATCAGGCGTTGCAAGACGGACGTAACCCTCTCTATGCTTCAATGGGCTTGCGCTATTTAGAGTTAGCACTGACCCTTTTCGTGCGTAAAGGTCAAAAGATTGTTTTTCTCTTCGACGAGTTTGAACATATTCTTGAAACCTTGCCCATAAAGTTTTTCCTGACATTGCGCGGGTTGCGAGATACCTACAAGAGTCAATTATCGTTTTTAACATTTTCCCGTTCTCCTTTGCCTGTTTTGGTAGATAGAATGGGACTCGACGCGATTGAAATTGAACCGTTTGTTGAACTCTTCAATGATTATGTGCGTTACGTGGGGCCATACAACGAAAAAGACGCACAAGAGATGATAGCCACCCTTAGCGAACGCTCCAAAGTGCAGGTGTCCGAGTCGACAATTACGACTCTGCTCCAAGTCACGGGGAGATTTGCTGGCTTATTACGCGCTAGCTGGAAAGTTTTAGAATCCCTGCCCTCTTCGGTTCCAATGCCGCCGCCTGTCACACTGGCATCATTTTTGATCCAGCGTAAAGCGATTCAATTGGAATGCCAAAGCTTGTGGGACAGCTTAAATAGCTCGGAACAGATGATTTTACGTACGGTTGCTCGGTTGCAACCAGCGGTGGTGATGACTGAGACCGAAGATGCCGTCAATATGCTTGTACAAAAACGCTTGCTGCGTGTTAATGCCGCAAAGACAGAGCTTCAAATTGAACCGGCTATTTTTCGTGCTTATCTGACTGAACAAGGAACCAATGCTCCATGAGTGCATCCAGCGGCTATATGGTGCCAATGACGACAGATCGTCTTGAAAATGTTATCGGCGGGTCGCGATTTATCGCAACCGCCGGGCGTGCCGAAACCGTTGATGATGCGAAAACATTTATCCACAACTTGCGCCAAGAAATGCCAGATGCAACCCATCATGTATATGCTTTCCGTGTTGGACATGGGGCTTCTGTCATTGAAGGTATGAGTGACGATGGAGAGCCATCAGGAACGAGCGGGCCCCCTACCCTTGCGGTGCTACGTGGGAGTGGGATTGGGGATATTGTCGTGGTGATTACGCGCTATTTCGGCGGCACCAAACTTGGCACGGGTGGTTTAACAAGAGCCTATGGTGATTCAACGAAAAGCATTTTGGGGGTACTGTCGATTGAGCGAAAAGTGTTGTACAAAACACTTTTCGCTCAGATGCCTTATGTGTTTTTTGCAAGTATTGAACGCTTGGTGCCCGCTTTTGAAGGTTTCATTGATGAACGTGAATTTGTGGATGATGTTCGGCTAATTATCCGCGTGCCAGATGGGAAACAATCGGCATTTGTGGCTGCTGTCGTCGAAATGACTTCTGGCATTGTGAGTCCCACACCATTCGATGGCGATACATAGAAAACACTTATGGGGCTTCTTCGGTCGAGAATCCATAAGTACAGGCAGTATAGTTTCCGCCAATAGTCACACGGAAATCAGCCGTTCGTTCTGCCAACGGTTCACTATATACCGCAGTTTCCTCGACACGAAGAATTCCTTGCAGGATACGCCGGCTATTCCCTTTACTTTGTCCCGTAAAGTCAATCAGCGTTGTTTCCTCTTGAAACGGCGTCGTTTCTGTAGAAATTGTTGGAATAAAGCCTTCCCAAGCCAATCGATCTGCCGCAACGCGAGCAAGATCGGCGTATCCGCTAGCGTTTACGATCTCGATGCGGGGTTGTTCGCCTACGATTCGGCGTATGGTTGGGGGTGAATAAAACTGCTCCAAGAGTTCTGCAATTGCAATACGATTGGGCGCTAAAACACTAGAACCTTCGGGCGACGACCAAGAAGCGACTTCATGATTCTGACGCATCGTAAAAGAGCGTATATGACTACTATCCAGATGGGCAGCCACAGGGAGAATCCCAATGATATCTTCGAGGGTAAGGTCAGTGTCAACGGCTTCTGCAACTTGTGACCATAATTCAGGGACTTGCCCGATCAAACCAAGATTCTGAATTTGTCGCCACATTGCTCGCAAAAGCGCTTGATGTCGTCGTCCTCGATCAAAATCATTCGTTGTTCGTCGGGAGCGAGCATACCATAGCGCCAAATTACCATCCATGTGATGAAAGCCGACGGGCAACAAAAAACGCTCCCAATTTTCTTCAATCGCCGGATCAAGGTCGGGTTCAAGCAAGCGCCAATCTTCAATTCTACAATCTACAGAAATCTCAATCCCGCCCAAAGAATCTACAATCCGTCGAAAACTCGCAAAATCGACACGAGCGAAGCGATCAATGGTGATTCCGAGATTGTAGGCGATGGTTTCTTTAATGAGCTGTGCCCCACCCTGCTCGGTTTGTTGACCATATCCATACGCACTATTGATTCGATAAACACGCTGTCCGGGGATGAATACGTAAAAATCTCTTGGCAATGACAGCATCGCAATCGTGTTGGTGGTTCGGTTGATAGAAACTATGACAACAACGTCGGTTCTGCCAGAATTGCGCGGGTTTTCGGTATCGCTCCCCAGCAAGAGGATATTGAAAATATCATATACCCCTTCATCAGTGACAGGCATCGGCGGCGGCATTTCATCAAAGTTTTCAATGATATACGAGGCTTCAACATCTTGAGCGGTGCTGCGTCCTGCCAAAACCAACAAAAGCATCACAAGTAAGCTGACCAAAAAGATTTGAAATCGCGATTTCATCAAACGGCTCCTAAAAACGAATTAATTTTAGTATAGGCACTTATTGGCAAGCTTGTCGGCTGCGAAGGGAAAGCGTAGCGCGTTGGGCAATAAATAACAGCAAGGGCGTAGGTTTTAAACCTATGCCCTTGCTGTTCACATCTTTGAGGCAAATGGCAGAACTTGTTTAACGATACCCATCCAAGATTTTGATGAGATCGTTGATCGAAACTGGCTTCACAATGTACTGATTACAACCAGCATCAAGGTATTCCTCAGAATAACCCATCGAGTCGTAAGCTGTGATGGCGATAATCGGAATCGCAACCCCTTTTTGGCGAAGCAAGCGCGTAAGCTGAAGACCATTCATGCTCCGCCCGCCCAAATTCACATCCATCAAAATTAAGCCGTCAATATCGGGCTTAATTTGCGCCAAAGCTGTTTCTGCATCTCCAAAAGTGACCAGAGTATCATGTGTCATCTGGCAGATGCGCTCCACCAATGCAACATTCCCTAAGTTGTCTTCGACATACGCAATTTGCATAGTGTCTTGCGATCCTTATCTGAAAAAATGAGACCAATTCTGCGTGATCTTAATACAGATCACGCAGAATTGGCACGTTACGAAAATCGCCACGAAAGAGTACAAATTCGCTGGATATCCAACCAAAGCCAAACTCACCACTGACCAGATACCACAAGAAATCAGGGGTAATACCGAGGGGGTTAAACGTGTCACCACCAGATGCAGTAGTAATAACCGTATATTGCCCACCGGGTCCTGTCCGGATATTTTGAAAACTTGTGTTAACCACGATATGCGGAGCATTCAAAACCGCAATCGGCAGCCCCGAACTGCTTGAGGTTGATACCGCATCGGTGTTCGTCGTGGTTTGAATAGTTGCTGTTGAGAATGACAATTTCGCTGCTTCTACCCAACCAGTGCCAAAATTTGCAACAACAAGCGCAGCCCATTCCACAAAACGACCATCAAAAGTGCGTCCGACCACTTCATAAACGGGCTGAGTGTTGTTGAACAAAATGGTCAAGGGTTCCGCCGAGTCGTTAGGTTGGGTGCGCAAATTGACAGACAAGACGTTCAATCGCGCAACTTGACGGACAGCACCCGTTCTAGTTTGCGGTACCGACGCTGTGGTTGATAATGCACTCACGAGTCCAATCGACAAAGGCAGGCTGCCGGTTTGCACCACCGGTTCACCTGCTTGAATACTGGGCACAAATCGAAAATCACCGCGTGGTAATGTGAAAGTGATGTCTACCCATCCATTGCCCACAGGGGTGGTGACCAGATACCACGATTGATTCTCATTAGATGCCAACACTGGCAATTCTGTGCCGCCGACTACGGTGGCAATGACGGTATACTGAGGACCGTCGCCACTACGGACATTCAAAAAACTAGTATTGACCACCAGCACAGGAATCGCAAGTTGCGCTTGTTGAACCGGCGCTGCCACGGCGATTTGTGCTGCCATCAAGCCTAATACCAAGATAAAGATCAATGAGATGTGCTTAAACACGGGACGAAGCGGTTTTTGTCTCACAGTTCATTCTCCATAATGCCAGTTTTCATCTCAAGATGAAACTCTTAGAAGTTAGGGTTCAACAACAGAATAAGCCCCCACAACAGATACTCTTAAAGTATAGGTGACAATTCGATTTTTCGCAGTAAACACGACAAACGAATTTTGGTTGACGTTGCTGATGAGGTTTTACGTTCGTCAGCGTATGGGCACCGTGCTGGTTCCGTAGGGCGGCAGTGGTTGTGTCGCATCACCAATTCTGGGTAAAGTAAAAGCAATCGTTCAGCACTATCTAAGAGAAAGTCTCTGACTATGCTTAAAAAGCGCATTTTGCTCCCGATCTTGATAATTTGTTTGGCGATCACTTCAAACTTGGCATGGGCGACAGATGTCGATTGCGCTAACTGTTTGGGGTTGTCCACCGAAGAAATCAATGCCTACCCTTCGCCCGAGATCGAAAAACTACTCCCTAATGAGTCCCTTCTGTATGACCGACGGTATGAGCGCGTTTTGAATGCCATGGCAGTTCATGATGCCCCCAACGGCAATGTGGTACGCACACTTGATCACGGATTTAATTACGTCACGACACAAGGCACACAAGACAATTGGACACAGATCAACCTAAACGAGTGGGTGTTGACTGAACATTTGAGTCAAACGCTACCCGCTCGCTATGCCGGGGTGTTGCTTCCAGAAGAAGCGCTACCCTATCCCATTGCATGGATTTTAGTCAATGTTGTCCCTAGTCGCTTACCGGGGGGAGAACCGCCAGAGGGTGATTTAGCCCTGCTTCGGTTTACGTTGGTCAACATTTATGCCGCTGTGATGGTGGATGAATGGGAATGGTATCAAGTTGGTGTCGATCAATGGGTAGAACAACGTTCCATCGCCCGCATCCTACCCACAGAACGCCCCGCAGAGGTGGATACCGAAAAATGGATATCGGTTGACCTTTACGAGCAAATTGTGACCGCTTATGAAAACGACCGTCCGGTATTTGCCGCCTTAGTTTCTTCCGGTCTTAGCGCGTGGCCCACTAACGAAGGCTTATTCCATATTTACGCCCGTTTTCCGCGTACTATCATGAGTGGTGCCTATGGACAACCCGACTTCTATTTTCTTGAGGAAGTGCCTTGGACGATGTATTTTGATGGTGACATCGGTCTACATGGAACCTATTGGCACGAGGGATTCGGTTATCGTCACAGTCATGGGTGCGTCAACTTATCAATCACCGATGCTAACTGGCTTTATAACTGGAGCGCTTCCGAAATTGACTTGACTATCCCCTCCGATACTGGTGCGACGGTGTACGTATGGAGCAGTGGGCAGTATCGATAACCGGCCGCGACTCCCATTGGGAGTAGTAATTTCTCGGAAAAGCCTTATCATCTGCACGTCATGTTGCTAAACCAAAATAGGATTTAACAGACGTGCAGTTGATAATTCCACAGACCAAGCTGCATTCCGTGATCGCGCAAGTTCAAAAGGTGATAGATACTTTTGGATACACTCGGTTAGAAACGCAAATAATCCAACCTGCGGATTTGTTTCTCACCAAAGCCGGTGACCACATCATTCAGAAATTGTTTACCTTTGAACGTTCAGGGCGGCAGATGGCACTCCGCCCTGAGTTTACAGCATCGGCTGCGAAGTTTTATGCCGAGCAAGAAAATACTGCTGTGGATATCCCTGTGCGATGGCAGTTTGCTGGGCCCATTTTTGAAGATACCAGCCATTCCAACACCATTTATCAACGGTATAGCATTGGGGCAGAATTAATCGGATGGGCAGATCTGCGTGCTGATGCCGAGATTGTCGCTATCGCCGCCGTCAGTGTCCAGAAAATCGGCATCAGCGATGTCTACATCAATCTTGGCAGTGTGCAGTTTATGCGGGCGTTATTGGCGTCTTACGCGCTCGATACCCGAACTCAGCGATTTGTCATCGATCACCTCTTTCACCTTTCCAAAGAAGGCAAAGGGTACGTTCTCGAACGTTTTGATCGCCTGGCTTCAGGAATCCCCTCCCCTTCGTCAAGCCACGATACCAATGCCAGCTACAATTTACCGTCACTACTGGGTGATGCTCCTGCCCATGCGTTGGCAGGTCGCACCGCCGCCGATATTTTGCGCAGGATGCAGGGAAAGTCGATTCGCGCCGCCTCGCGCTCAGTACTTGTAGCAGCATTGGAACAGCTTGAACGCTTAAATGAGATCAATGCCAGCCCAGAGCAAGCTTTGCCACAGATGCGGGCGCTACTCACGCACAATCAAACCGACGCACTGGCATCCTTAGACTCATTGCAAGCGCTCGTTACCTTCTTAAATCATTACGGATTCACTTCTGATCATATTCGCCTCCAGCCAACCTTGGCGCGCGATTGGAATTACTATACCGGAACAGTGTTTGAAATTCAGACTCATGATGGCATTTTGGTGGCAGGGGGTGGACGTTATGACGAATTAATCCGTCTTTTTGGCACACATGTAGTGCCAGCGGTGGGTATGGCAATTCATATGGATGGGCTGGCAACCGCACTGTCTCTCAATAAAACAGATGACGAACAAAAAATCTATCTGCAATCAACAGCACAAAATCATGAGACCGCACTGTGGTGGGCAACTAAATTTCGCAAAAATGGCGTCCTAGTGACCGTCGTTGATGCTACCCATCCGATGCCCAACTCGTCCAGCGAGCGAATAGGTTGGTTGCAAGTGACGACCAAAGACTCTGTTCTGTATCAAGGTCAGCGCTTTGAAAAGAACGATTTCGATACTTTAGTCACCATGCTATCTAGGAGATAGAGCCTCGTGAATTTAGATCACGTCACATTTGCCCTGCCCAGTAAGGGCGCAATGGCAGACCCGACTCTCAATTTTTTGAGTGATTGTGGATTGCGGGTGGAGAAGCCTAATCCACGTCAATACACAGGGCTAATCAGCACTATCCCCAGTATTGAAGTCTTGTTTCAACGGGTCAATGATGTGTTATACAAAGTTGCGGATGGAACTGCCCAGTTGGGCGTCACCGGTTTAGATGTGGTATACGAACACCCCCACGATGATGTTGTTGTTGTGCATGGTGATTTGCGTTACGGACACTGTAAATTAATCGTTGCTGTGCCAGAAGCGTGGATCGATGTCTCTAGCATTCTTGATCTAGCGGAGGTCGCGCTTGATTTTAGAGAACAACAAGGGCGCAATCTGCGTGTTGCCACCAAGTACGCACACCTTGCCCGTAAGTTTTTGCACTCACAAGGGATTCATCAGTTTACGTTGGTAAATGCTGAGGGTGCGATTGAGGCAGCGCCGGTGATTGGGTATGCTGATGTCATCATTGATCTCATGCAGACAGGTACTACTTTGCGAGAGAATCATCTCAAGCCCCTAGAGGATGGGGTGATTGTGGACTCGCAAGCGTGTATTATCGGCAATCGTCCAGCGCTGCAAAAATATCCCGAAGTCCTCAATGCTGCACGGATGCTGCTGGAATACATTGACGCCGCCCTACAGGGTAAAAAATATTTCCAATTGACGGTGAACTTTAAGGGCAACAATCCGCAATCGATTGCGGAACAAATCATACGCAATCCTGCCACACAAGGTCTACAAGGTCCAACGATTGCCCCTATTTTTGGCGGGCAGCAAGACGGCTATACCGTAACAGTGATCGTTGCCAATCGCGATTTGCTCCACGCGATTGATTATTTGCGCACCATCGGGGGTACTCAAACAACCGTTAGCCCTGTGCGTTATGCTTTCCTTGAAAGTTCACCATCCTTTGAGCAGCTTCTCAAAGCGCTGTGATCCGTGCCTTCTACAGCGCTTGCACACAAGCTTCTAAGACCTGATCGATTCGGCTAGTGCTATTTCCTGTCGATGTCCCGCCCATCTCAATTGCCAGCACCAACCCGAGGATGGCGATATTGGGTGGGAACCGATTTGCTTCGGTCAGATTCATGGTCAACAGCGGGCAACACATCAACGCAGCTTTCAAGAACAGCTTCCAATCTTCGCGCAGCCACCCCTGCTCGTTCAGCATTCGCAGTGTCGGTGTCAGGGTGTTCTCTACTTTGCTACGCAAAAACATCTCACGAATCGGCGGCAACGTATCGTCATAATCCACTCGCCACTCCGCATTACTTCGTTCAAACCGAAATGTCAGGCGTTGGGACATCACTTCGGGGAAATACATCCACATCGCGAATACATTGTGAAACAGCGGTTTTGTCAAATCGAGTAACGGGTGGTGAACCCCTGCGAATGCCGGATCAAAAAACACCAATTGATCCTCATCCGTGCAAAAGAATACATTTCCATTATGGGCATCCCCATGCCCGATGATCGCGGGTTGAGATTGCTTAGGTTCAAGCAATACGATGGCTTGTTGAATGAGTTCTTCCAACGTTTGCGTATACCGCCTGCCATTGATTGTCCACGTCGCGTGGCGTACTGTCTGCATCGGCATAAGTTCGTCACCCCAAAGCACGCCAGTGCCCGTTCCATAAAATCGATCTAATCTGCCGCCGGTTAAGCGATGGAAGAACAATTGATGGATAGGCGCTTTTGCCGAGACTTCGGCGGACTGCATCCGAAGCGTAGTCTGGTAAATCTCCATCAATCGTTGATCCGACGCCTCTTGCAGGGTGCGCAATCTGTCAAATTGGGCACCTTCGCCATGCTCAATCTGCCATGCAGCGTCGAACACTGATGGGCATTGCATCACTGGATAAATCAACAGTTGCTTGCCTGCTTGTGTTGATTCGTATACGGGTTTCAGCACCTTATAGCCAGCATCATCAAGCTGCGTAGCGTTATAATACTCATCAATGACGCCATGCGCTTCGATATGCGTCTTAAAAAACAATTGCTCGCCATCGCCAAGGTGAATAAACCCATTAAATGAATTCAAAGACACCGCTAATGGGCGAATGGTGATATCTACGACATCTAGTGCAAATATTTCACGCATAAAGGGGACGAGCAGCGTTTCCGCCACCCGTTTATCCGTGAATTGAAGTTTCTGAACTTGGCTCAGCAAATCATCGGTCATATGCCCAGAATTTCGTTGCGTTTCCGAATCGCCATCGCGTGTGCCGGAAAACCTTCATAATCGGCGAGGGTCGCTGTCGTGCCTTGCAATGTCTCGTAGCCTTGCCGAGATAAATAGCCAATGCCACTACGCTTCAAGAAGTCCCAGATGCTCACGGATGAAAATGAGCGGGCGAACCCCCCTGTGGGCAGGATTGCATTCAACCCTAAACAATAGTTTGCGGTTGGGATCGGTGTATAGTGCCCCAAGAGAATTTCGCCCGCATTGCGAATTTGCTGGAGCGTAACAAAAGGCTCCGCCGTCAGCACTTCGAGATGTTCAGGCGCATAACGGTTCACAAAATCAACGGATTCCGCGAGGCTGGACGTGATCAAAATGCCGCCATACACGGACAAAACATTTTCCACGAATTTGCGACGCCATTCGGGGAGTTCCGCAATATACCCCGGCAAAACCTCAAGAACAGCTTGGGCAACTTCACGACTGTGTGTGACCAAGAGCGCAGCCGATTCGGGTCCATGCTCGGCTTCGACGAGCAAATCAAGTGCTGCGAGGCGCGGATCAACAGTTTCGTCGGTCAAAATAATGGCTTCGCTAGGACCAGCAGGCACACCAACATCGATAACACCAAACAATAACCGTTTCGCTGCCGACACATAACTACTGCCTGGCCCGATGATTTTTTGCACTTTCGGGATCGTTTCCGTGCCAAAAGCGACGGCTGCTACCGCTTGCATCCCGCCCACCACATAAACTTCATCGATGCCGCATGTTTCAGCCGCCACCAACGAGGCAGCATCCGCCTTGCCATCGGGAGCTGGTGGTGTTACCACGATAATGCGTTCCACGCCGGCGACTTTTGCCGGTGTCGCCAACATGAGCATAACCGAGGGAAACGCACCTTTTCCACGCGGCACGTAGAGAGCCGTACTCGTGATGGGGGTGATTTTTTCGCCCGCCATAATGCCCGGTCGCACTTCGGTAAACCACATCGATTCCGGCATTTGCTCCTTGTGAAAATACTGAATATTCTCGTGAGCAGCTTCAATGGCTTCGATGATGGCGGGTTCTAAAGAGCGCCGTGCCGCTTCAAAATCGGCGCGAGTGGCGCGCAGCATTCCGACTTCAAAGTTTGGCGCATCAAACTGGCGGGCAAACGAAACAACCGCAGCATCGCCTTCCTTACGAACACGGTCAATGACTTCTTGAGCGCGCGGCAATAAGTCGCTAATGTCAGATTCTGAGCGACGAAGCAAGCGTGCCAATTGGTCTTCTGATAGTGTATCTAACTGCAACACTTGAATCATGGGCTAAGCCACCTTTATTTCAGTTCAACAAATTTACGATGTGATGCTAAATTGAGTCGATATAAAACACGAGCGCGAAGCCATTGCGCTGCTCCGCGCTCGTGTCGCCTATCATGAAGTTAGGCGAATTACGATTTAACGGGTTCGCTAAGTGCTTGAGAGCGTCGATGCGTGCCGTCCCAACGAATATCAGGGATGAGAATATCTGTTTTCGCCAAAATCCGGTCGCGGTGGGGTTGCAAATCCATCAACATGATCTTGATTTCAGCGACGATATCATGGCTGGGCACATACCCTAAATCAATCAAGTTCTGGCGATCTGGATTGTAGTAGTGCGTTTCTAGTTCTTTGCGCGGATTATCATAGTGGGTCACTTCGGCGGGCAAGCCAACAGCCGTTGCTGCTTCGCGAACTTTCTCGGTCAATTCTTCGATAGTGTAGCATTCTTCAAATTGATTGAAAACGCGATATTCGCCAGCGGCTGGTGGGTTTTCGATGGCAATCGTCAAACATTGCATCGAGTCCCGCAAGGGCAAGAAGCCCCGTGTTTGCCCGCCGGTTCCGTACAAAGTCATCGGATGCCCAACCACCACTTGACAACAGAAACGATTGATCGCGGTGCCGAAACATTGATCGAAATCAAGACGGCTCCGCAAGATGGGGTTTTCGCCCATTTCATCAATACGGGTGCCAAAAACCACGCCCTGCATGATGTCGGTGGAGCGCAAACCCCAGACTTTACAGGCAAACATCGTATTGTTTGTGTCATGGACTTTCGTCAAATGATAGAAGCTGTTTGCTTGACGCGGGAATGGCAGTGTGGCTTTGCGTCCCCGAAATTCAACCTCAAAAAAGCCTTCAGGGATATCAATCGCTGGAGTGCCATACTCACCCATCGTCCCCAACTTAACCAAGTGAGCATTCGGGCATACTTCACGCATCGCCCACAGCAAGTTCAAGCTGCCGATAACGTTATTGTTATGCGTAAAAACAGAATGTTCTTGATCGATCATGGAGTAGGGCGCGGATGGCATTTCTGCCAAATGCACAATCGCTTCCGGCTGGAAATCTGCCAGAAAATTACGCATAAAGGCGTAATCAAGCAAATCGCCCTCGCGGAAGAGCAGGTCTTTACCGAAATGTTCCCGAAAAGCAACCAAGCGTTCTTCCATGCTGTAGATTGGCATGGCGCTTACGCTGCCTACTTCTTCCACCCACTGCCGCCGCAGATAACGATCCACACCGGCGACTTCGTGTCCCCGTACAGTCAAATATTGCGCAAGTGCCCAACCGAGATAACCGTCGATCCCGGCGATAAATACCTTCATTGAACTGCCTCCGAAACGAAATCGATTGATGTTCTAAGTGAATAACCCCGACTGTCGGGATCAGATTCGTGTGTTCAAACTGCTATGCAACCTAAGCAGTCACGGATTGGGCGATCACAGGCTGAAAGGAGGCGATATAGCCCTGCACCGACAATAGCTCGGCATTCAAAATACTGCACCCTGCGGCACCACGAATGGTGTTGTGGGAAAGCGCCGCAAACTTGATGCCCAAAAGCGGGCAAGCGCGCAAACGCCCTACTGAAGTAGACATGCCCCGCCCTGCCATCCTATCCCGCCGAATTTGCGGGCGATCCACTTGCTGCAAATACAGTACTGGGTGCGCGGGTGCGCTTGGTAGCATCCCTACAGGTGCAGGACCTTGAAATGTTTGCCATGCCGCGATGATTTCCTCGAAAGAGGGATCATCGGCAAGCTCCAATGAAATATTGACCAGATGCCCATCGATTACCGGTGCCCGATTACAAGATGCGCTCATTTTCGTCTCAAGCCATTGTATGCTTGTGCCATCAAATGCGCCGAGCATCTTCAGTGGTTCCGTCTCTAGCTTATCCTCTTCACCGCTGATGTAGGGGATCATGTTGTCGAGAATATCAAGCGACGCGACACCGGGATAACCCGCACCACTAATGGCTTGGGCACTAACCACCAAACATTTCTTAATTCCAAATTGTCGTAATGGAGCCAGTGACATCACCACAGGCATCGCCGTACAATTGGAGTTCGCGACGACCGCCCCGGTCGTCCACCCCCGCTGCCGGCGTTGGATGTCGATTAAGCCGATGTGTTCAGCATTTACTTCCGGCAGCAACAACGGAACATCCTCGACCATACGATTCAAGGAAGCATTCGTGCAAACAACATGCCCCGCCTCAGCGAGTTCAAACTCGCGCGTCGCTGCTTCTTTTGGCAAAGCTGAAAACACCAAAATCGAGTCCAGCGTGGCATCAAGTGGTTTTACGGTCAGATCGCGGACATACGCAGGGACTTCGCCATCCAACACCCAATTGACGGCTTCCCCATAGGCGCGACCAGCACTTCGTTCAGAGCCGATCACCTCGGCAACGGTAAACCAAGGGTGGTTCTCCAATAGTTGAATAAAGCGCTGCCCGACCGCGCCCGTTGCTCCTAAAATTGCGACATTGCATTTGTTCATCGAATTAGATTCCTACCGACTCTGATTTGACAGCTGGATATGATCCCAGCATTTTTACAAACGACGCCCGTTGCAACAACCGTGCCAAAACCTCTTGGCAGGGTGCATCATGCCAAAAACCCTCAAAATCAAGGAAAAATACAGGCTCCCACGGACGATTCCGGCGTGGGCGAGACTCAATTTTGGTGAGATTTAAGCCTCGCTGCGCAAATTCCCCAAGGCATTCGTACAACGCTGCGGGGCGGTTGCGGGTGGCGAACACCAACGAAGTCTTATTATACTCGCCGCGCTCCGGATCATCGTCTCCGATGAGGAAAAAGCGCGTGAAATTGAAGGAAACATCTTCAATATTCCGTGCAAGGATGTCAAGATCATACAACTTCCCTGCGAGTTCACTGGCTATTGCGGCTGTCTTTCCATCGCCAGCATCAAGCGCCAAATCGTGTGCTGCGCCTGAGGTATCATAATAAGGTACTGGACGAATTTTATGGCGACGCAAAAATTGATCGCACTGCGCCAGCGCTTGTGGATGTGACCGTACTTGCTGGATAGCATCCAGTGTCACCCCTTTGGGCACCAAAAACATATGGTGAACATGTAAAATGACTTCCGCTTGAATTCTTAAATCAGACTCCATGAGGAGTTCATAGGCTTGGCTAACCGCCCCTGCCCACGCATTTTCAACTGGCAGCATCCCATATTGTACTTCGCGCCTTTTCAACACATCAAAGAGATCGTTCAGCGTCGGGCAAGGAACCCCAATTGCTTCCTCACCAAAATGTTGGCGTATCGCCTGTTCAGAATAGGCACCATGAATCCCTTGGAAGGCGACCGTCATAACCACTAGATTGTCCTTAACACGACATACCGTGAATAAAAGATGGCGCTTAAGGGTAGCATGTGCCTAAAAACTCGTCAATAATCATCCGCATTTGTTGGCTTTTGGGCATGAGTTTGTCTGCGCGCTGCACCTGCCAGGACTGATCTTGTATACTGCTGGACATAAATCAATCCACTGCTGAGGAGAATCATTGATGGTGGGTCGCGCAGCAAAAGCATGGGCTTCGCCAAATTTGGCGTTTATAAAATATTGGGGCAATCGCGATGATTTGCTGAGATTGCCAATGAATGGTTCCATCAGCATGAATCTGGCTGGTTTGACCACCACGACAGAGGTCGAATGGCAAGATAGCTTATCCGCAGACTCACTCATATTGAATGATACCCCGCAGACAGGGGAACCGCTCCGCCGTGTTGTTGCGCATTTGAATGCTTTGCGCCAGCGACTTGGCATCACTGGACATGCGCATGTGATCAGTGTTAATAATTTTCCAACAGGCACCGGCATTGCCTCTTCCGCATCGGCATTTGCGGCATTAACGATGGCGGCTGTCAGTGCAGCCGGCATCAGTTTAAGTGAGCGCGAGTTGACCACGCTGGCGCGCTTGGGTTCAGGGTCAGCATCACGGTCGATCCCATCAGGTTTTGTGCAATGGGTTGCGGGCGAAACTCACGAAGACTCTTATGCCGAGACGGTTGCTCCACCCGAATATTGGGATTTGGTCGATGTGATCGCGATTGTCAGCAGCACCCATAAAGCAGTTGGGTCAAGTGAGGGTCATCCGTCTGCAAAAACAAGCGATCTACAAACAGCGCGTGTTGCGGGGGCAGCAGCACGGTTGGAAATTTGCAAAGAAGCATTATTGACACGCAATTTCGCCGCTTTTGCGGAGGTGGTTGAACTAGACAGTAATCTCATGCACGCCGTGATGATGACCAGTAAACCATCTTTATTTTATTGGCTCCCAATGAGTTTGGAGATCATGCACGCTGTTCGATTATGGCGCGCCGAAGGGTTACAGGTCTGCTATACCCTTGATGCCGGTCCCAATGTGCATTGTATTTGTATAAAAAGCGATGCCGACGAAGTAAGAGATCGCTTATCTGCCTTGTCGGGTAGTTTGACGATACGAGTGGCACCTGTTGGCAAAGGGGTTCAGCTTGAACCCTTATCGTTAGCTTAACATTCATTGCCCTGCCCTTCCTTTTCGTTTTATAATTCTGTCAACACATCTTTGCATGTGTACACACCTTGACCGCTTGCAGAGTTCAAAGTAAGGTCACTTTCATGTTTGATTTTCTTCTCGGCAACGATGGTTTGTCGGCACTAATCGCATTTATTTTAGTGCTGATTCCAGCGGTGATTGTTCACGAACTGGGTCACTTTGCCGCAGCAAAATGGGTCGGCATCACGATTTTGGAATTCGGCATCGGTATGCCCCCGCGTATGCTCAAACTGTTCACACTGGGCGGCACAGACTATACCCTCAACTGGCTGCCATTGGGTGGTTTTGTGCGTCCTCTCGGCGAGGATATGGTACGGCAAATGGGCGATGAAGCATTGGCGACAGACCGCCAAGAAGCCGAAGCGCGTGGGTTCAAAAAGACCATGTCTGTGGGCGAGGCAAAACCACTCGCACGCATCCTCTTTCTATCGGGCGGCGCGTTGGTTAATTTCGCTTTCGCATTGATTTTGTTCGTGATCATCGGTCTCATTGGCATCCCACAATATAACGAAAGCGTGATCAGCATTCGTCACATCCAAGACGGATCACCTTTGGCAGAGGTAGGATTGCAATCAGACGACGTGATCACCTCGGTCAATGGTGAGACTTTCAGCACTGTGGACTTACTGCTGGCAAAGATCGCCAGTGGTGAACCATTGGTGATCGATGTTTTGCGCCCACAAGCGGGCGAAGCTGATGTGCCAGTGATACTAAATTCAGACCCGCTAGAACGCATTGACGCCCCATCAGTAGCCACATACCCCATTATCGGCAATATCGCGCCAGAATCGCCCGCACAAGCGGCAGGATTAGCATCTGGGGATATTGTCACAGCATTTAATGGGGATCCATTGGTCGGCTTAGAACAACTACAAACCCGCACAGGGGAATCCTTGGGTGAACTTGTCACCCTGTCGGTGTTACGTGGTGACACTCAATTGGAAGTGACCCTGACACCCCGCATCAACCCGCCGGCAGGGCAAGGTTCCATCGGCGTGACCATTTCGGACGCTTATCGTTCTGATGAGTTAGGGCTGTCGTTTCAAGGGGGTTTGCGCAGCGTCCTCGTGCCACTGAGCATCGGTGAAGCAGTCAGCTACAGTTTTGAACGGGTAGGGAGTGTTTTCTCTACGATTGCCGCCATCCCCGGTCAAATATTAGGCGGAACGGCAGAACCGGACTCGTTACGCATCACCAGCCCTCTTGGGATTAGCCAAGTCGGTGGTTTTTTCCTACAAGAAAGCATTCAGCGTAATCAACCGACGATTATTCTGGAATTCATGGCGCTGATCAGCGTTGCGCTCGGCTTAACCAATCTATTGCCCATACCGGCTTTAGATGGAGGGCGTATTTTGTTCGTGCTGATCGAAATAGTGCGCGGTCGCCCGATCTCACCTGAGCGTGAGGGCATGGTTCATCTGGTTGGGTTAGCGCTTTTGTTGTCTTTGATGGTCGTTGTTTTGTTCAACGATATCGCCAATCCTTTAACCGACCTTCTACGTTAGTTTTATACCCCAAGGTCAACGAATGTCCGCGGACGTTCGTTGACCTTCACACTCTGACACCCTTGTCCAAAAGGAAAACGACCTATGGCAGCACCTAATATCCCGCCCGATCATGACGACGATGATGATAACGAGGATCTGCTGATTCAGCCGGAGCCAGTAGACCTTGAAGTCGCGTTAGAAGCATTGCGTACTAGTCAGAATGCGGTCGGCGCACTTAGCAAGACCATTTACTACGGTTTATCCGGTTTGGATGAAGCCCAATTAGATAAAGTGATAACCCTGTGGCGCACACTGGTTGCTGATTATCGCTATCGGGTCATCGCTGAATTGATCGAGGCGAACGAAACCAATGTTGAGTTGGATTATCGCGCTATTGGTCATATGGCGCTTCGGGATGACGAGGAACAGGTGCGCTCCGGTGCGATTGAATTGCTATGGGAAGACAATTCATTGTATCTCATGACAACCTTGATGCAGATCGCCATTAATGATGCTTCTGCATTGGTGCGCGCCAGCGCTGTCAGTAATTTGGGGCGCTTTATCCTTGGTGGTGAACTCGAAACATTGCCATTAGACGAGACCAACAAGGCACAGGATTTAGCGGTTTCGATCTTCTATGATGAAAATGAAGACATCAATGTCCGGCGTCGTGCTTTGGAATCGCTCGCTAATTCCAGCAATGACACAGTGACACCTGCCATTTGGGAAGCCTATAATAGCGGGATACGGCAATTTCAGGTCAGCAGCATCTTCGCGATGGGCAAATCCTATGATGAGCAGTGGAATGATATCGTCATGGAACACCTCAAAGGCGATGACGATGAAATGCGTTATGAGGCGGCGCGTTCTGCTGGAGAATTGGAAATCCACGCGGCAGTACCGGCTTTAACCGAACTCGCCAATGGCGAAGATAGAGAAATTCAGGAAGTCGCTATCTATTCACTGGGTGAAATCGGTGGAAACGAGGTCTTGCGGATTTTGAACGCTCTTCTGCGCGAAGTTGAGGAAGACGGTGACGAAGGTTTAATGGAAGCGCTCGAAGACGCAATCGCCAGCGCCTCCATTCATTCCGGCGCGTTATACCTCTTCGATACCGACGACGACGATTAGTGCAGGCTGTTCTGGCTAGTCGGCATAAAATCGATGCGATGAGGAGAAGGGCATTAGCCCCTCTCCTCTTTCGCACGATGTTGCGCTGGTCGAATACTCCGATTCAGCGCGACGATCTTTCATTAGCCATTGATCATGGGCATCAATTTCATGGCAATACCGGTATCCCCTTGAATTTTGATCTTGCCCATCATAAATGCCTGCATCGGGTTCATTTTTCCGGCGACCATGCCCGCGAAATCATCCGCACTGGTGCGCAACGTCATCTTGGGGTCAACAGCGGTCCCCTCTCCCGCTTCGGCGGTTCCGTTTTCAAATTTCAACCAATAGGAACCACCGCTATCGCCACTCAATTCAAATTGGATAGTGGCATTGAGATCGGAAGCTTTTGTAGGGTCGATGCGCGCAGCAATCCCAGTGAAAATAGCGGCGATTTCTTCTTTTGAAGCCATAGGATGTGTACTCCTCCAGGAAATATTTTCGGATATCAGATCGGAATATCAGCGACTTGGTATAGTATACAATCATCGCACGCTGTTTCCCATAACTGACGGGATGAAACATGATTCATTTGAAAAAAACAGGTTCCGCGAGTTTTTTGACATTCATCTGCCTTTTCGGGTTTACCAGTCTGTCTGTCGTCTTCGCTCAATCTGAGGAAGAACCGTCTACCGCCCCTATCGGGCGGATTGCCTATATTGGCAGTGATTTAAACGTCTACTCGCTTGATTTGGAATCCGAGCTATCGGTGCCCATGACCACTGATGCACTCGTGCAAAATAGCGCAAGAACGCTCCGCTTTTATAGCTGGCCCACATGGTCGCAAGACAATCGCCTCGCCTATTTCGCGAACGAATATGCGCTCAATGGGGACAATAGTTTGGAAGTGTTTATATCATCCGACGGCGTTGCCGAAGGAGAACGCGCTTTTTCTTTTCAAGATACCGCACTTACTTATGCTCAATGGGCACCTCAAAATTGCACAATCGACTCCCGCTGTCGTGACCTCGCGCTGTTGCTAAGCCGACCGAATCAAGCAGGCTTCTCAGTCGAATTGATGCGCAACTTAGCCGATAAAACTGAGCGTATCCGAACGGGCATAGGGGTTCCTTTTTACTTCAGTTGGAGTCCTGATGGCACGCGGATGCTACGTCACCGTGATGGCACCCTCATCGATCTGTACAGCGTCGTCGATGAAACAGTGGAAACAGTGATTTCCAATCGTGCCGGAACCTTTGGTGCGCCGGCATGGTCACCTGTCGATGATCGATTATTATTTACTACCCGCGATGATGAAATGGTGATTCAAAGTGGCGATAATGCTCCCCAAGTGTTGGTGAATAACTTGCGAGGCGCAACTGCCTTTGCATGGTCCCACAACGGAAATTTAGTCGCCTACACCAATAGCTTAGGTGCGGTCATTGTGCGTGATTCGGTTTCTGGCGATATCATCTCCCAGTCCCCCGTTGAAGGTGTCCTTGCCTTTTTCTGGTCGCCAGATAGTTCCAAAATCGCCTATATCACCGCAACTACTTCGCTTGATGACTTTAACGCCCGTGATACGAATTCAGCCCCTCACCTGGCAGCAATGATACAAACAAGCCCCCAAATTGCATGGTCTGTGCTTGATGTGCTGACGGGAGAAAATCGGCGCTATGGAGCGTTCACGCCGACACCAGATTTGACCTATCTGCTCAGCTATTTTGATCAATTTTCGGTAAGTCATCGGTTATGGTCGCCCGATAGCCGCCACCTCGTTTATAGCGAAGTCACCAACAATGATCGGAGCGTCATCAGTATTTTAGATGTGATGCGCTCGATAGCGGTGCCGTTTATTGTCGCAGATGGAGAAATTGGAATTTGGAGTTTTCAATAATTCGACCCACGATTCGCGTTGTCATTTTGTTGCTGTGGCTGTGGATGGTGGGTTGTAGCTTAAATACCCGCCCCCCCGATGATGTCATCGTGATCACGGCGACGTTCAGCCCGAACGACCCATCCAACAGTCAAATAGCGACCCCGACATGGATTGTTTTATCAGCGACATCGACACCCGTGCCGACTCAGTCTATTAATGTCGCTGTCTCCGCTACATCGCGGGATTATATCGTTGTCGCCGGGGACACCTTGTTTGGAATCGCAAATCGTTTCGGTCTTACGGTCGAACAATTGCTAGAAGCGAACACCCTCGTCAATCCAGACATCTTGGAAATTGGGCAACTTCTCGTCTTACCGACATTGCCCGAAGTCTTGGGCAGTGATTTCTTGATTCTGCCGGATCGGCGGTTGGTGCGTACTATCGATAGCGCTGCTTTCGATATCGGTCGATTTATCGCGACCCAGACCGGCATCATCACAACTGCCACAGATGAAGTAAACGGGCGAGTCTTAAGTGTTGCCGAAATCATCGAACAGATATCGCTTAATTTCAGTGTAGATGCGCGCGTCCTGCTGGCATTGCTCGAATACAAATCTCGCTGGTTAACACGAGCGACGCTCACACCCACTGAACAGGAGGATCCGCTGGGTGCGCCCGCCTTTGCGAGTGGTATTGCGCGCCAGGGTATTTATCTTCAACTGGCATGGGCGGCGGATAATCTCAATCGGGGCTACTACGGATGGATGCAAAATAGCCTTGAATGGGTGCAAACTCGCGACGATATGCGCGTTCGATTGCCCCAAACCTTAAACCCCGCTACGGTGGGTGTACAGCAAGTGCTGAGCCTTGTGAGCGAGTTAACGACTTGGCAGCAAGCAGTCTCTCCCAATGGTTTTCAGGCGGTCTACCGCAGTTTTTTTGGCGATCCATTTACGTCTTCAAGTGATCCGGTCGTGCCCGTTGGCTTAACGCAACCCCAATTAGCCCTGCCATTTAGCGAGAATGAGACCTGGTTTTTTACTGGGGGCGCACATGGCGGATGGGGCAGTGGCAGTGCATGGGCAGCTATTGATTTTGCCCCGCCAGATGATTTGACCCAAAAACGAACCGCCTGTTATGTCTCCGATTATTTCGTCACGGCGGTCGCCGATGGCATCATCGTGCGCAGTAACGATGGTGCTGTCGTTCTTGATTTGGATGGAGACAACGATGAAACTACTGGCTGGTCGATCCTCTATTTACACTTAGCAACCCAAGATCGCATCGCCACTGGCACCCGTGTTCGCACCGGCGACCTGATTGGACGCCCCTCCTGTGAAGGCGGTTTCTCCAACGGTACCCATCTCCATATTGCGCGCCGTTATAATGGTGAATGGCTCCCTGTTTCTTGTGATACCTGTCGGGCAGCCTTTCAGCGCCCGCCATTGGTGATCGGCGGATGGAGTGTTATTATGCTGCCCCGTCAAGAGTATCAAGGGTATATGATGAATGGGAATCGACGCATCATTGCGGAGCAAGGACGAAATATTGCCGACAACGAGATTTCGTGGTGAGCGCGAGTTCAAGAAGCGATTGAGGAAAATGATGGTCAAAAGCAAGAATATTTATAGTTTGCGTGCGACTTTAGGGGCAATTGTCATCGTGCTTACCTGTTTATACCTGTCGTCGTCTAGTATCAGCCATGCTCAAGAAGCGACCAGCACCCCTGCGCTGGTCAATATTGCCCCATTGGTGCCAGAACCTGTGACTGTTCAAGAACAGGCAACGCCTACCCTGCCGCCGACCAATGCCCCTATCAGCTTAGTACGGTTAGAAGCCAAAGAGTTCGCCAATGTGCGCGCGGAGCCTAGCACGGATGCCGCGCAACTTGGCACCGTCCGCGCGGGCGAGACGTATACCGTCATTGGGCAATATCTATCGTGGTTTCAATTTCAATTTCCTTCAGCACCTTCCGGTATCGGTTGGGTATATGGGGAATTGGTCAACATAACTGGCGATTTGCAAACCGTACCGCAAATAGATCCCTTTGGTCAGGCGGCAGCAACACAGCCCAGTAGTGATGAAGCGACACTAGCCGCCCTACTTCTGACCCCCGGCGGCATCCTGACTGCGACGGTGCAAGGCGCATCAAGCGTAAATCTGACGCCCGGCGCGGTCGATCTTGTGCCTGGGAACGCTGTGATTTTACCAACCTACACCTACCCGCCGGGGATTATCGCTTTAGCGCCGACCCAAGCCAGCACCGAAACGCTCATCATTGAGATCGACCCTGTTTCGGGTGCGGCAGCAGTTGCCACCGCGCCGATTGTGCCGATCCTCGTTTTGGGTGGCATCGGGCTGTTAGGGTTAATGTTAAACTCGTTGCGGCGGAGTTAATTTTTCACGCTTACAACCAAAAAAGTCGAGAGGGACATCCCTCTCGACTTTTCATTTCAAACGATGACCGATGCAGTTTTTAGTGACTGCAACTGCTGCAACCGCCAGCGCTGCTGCTGGTGTCGCCGCCATCTTTTGTCTTGAAGGAAGTGCCACATCCGCACGAAGAAACGGCGTTGGGGTTTTCGATACGGAAACCACCCCCCATGAGGCTGTCTACATAATCAATGGTCGCCCCTTCGAGATACATCAAACTGGTGGGGTCAATCACCAAACGAACGCCTGCATCCGGTTCGACAACAGCATCAAAATCCTTCGGCGCTGGCTCAAAAGCCATGCCATATTGCATCCCCGAACAACCACCCCCTGCCACAAACACGCGCAAGGCGTAATTGGGGATTTGGCGTTGTTCGAGTAAATTGCGGATGATTGCGACCGCAGCCGGGGTCACGGTGACGATCTGCTGTTCTTCTACGGTGGTAAACCCAGTGATAGTTTGGGTGTTGAGCGCCATAATGGATTATCCTTGAGGGCTAAATGACACATTCATTTCTACATCGAAATTGTAACACCATTTGCAGAAGCCCGTCAATAAAACAGATGATGATTATCAAAAATATCAGCGGACTGCTTCAACCTTGTTCGTAGGAACAAAATAAGAACAGCGCGAGTCACCATCGTTGATGTGTTCCACACGACGGGGAACCACATTTAAGAGTTGCCCAATCAAGCGCATGTCCATCGTACAAAGGGCGCTATCTGTTTTGGCGATCTGATGATACGGGCAGTTGGAGGTATGCAACACATACCCATCAGCAGTGGTTTCCCAACAAGCTTCATAGCCATTTTCGTTGAGATACACCACTACAAGGTCTAGGCGTTCCTCAAACGGCACATCAGGGATATATGCCCCTAATGCTAACTGGTCTGCTACCCCTTCAAGAATCACATTGACATTGCTTGTAGGGAGTGTTTTTCGTAATTGGTCGAGGAGTCCTGCCGCCAAACGCTCATAATTATTGGGGAAGTACGTCTGCGCTTTTTCTGTGAGCGTATACATATATTGCGGACGCCCCGGCGTATTTCGCCGTTTCAAATTAAGGGATGCCACGAGCGCGTCTTTTTGAAGCAATTTAAGATGGTGACGCACGGTCACAGCCGTGATCACACCACGCCTTTTTTGCAACTCTTCGACAATATCATCTACCGTGACCTGGTGCCGTTGCTTGATGATGTCCAGAATATATTGTCGGGTTTCTTGCATAGGTCTTGCCAATGATCACTATGAGAATGATACAAATGAGTGTATCACTCTCATGAGCAACCTGTCAATTTTGGTGCTTGGCAGATTCGTCATTTGTAGTGCCAACCCTTTGTATCTTTACTGCTTTGGGTTATGCTTTTGTCTCAAATTTTACCTAACGCAAGCGAAAATAAATGACTCAAGCCAGCGCCCCCGCAAAAATTATCCTCTTTGGTGAACACGCAGTCGTATATGGGTGCCCCGCCCTTGCCGCCCCCGTATCGTCATTACGAGCGTATGCGGATGTGGTCGCCCAATCGAACCCCGGCATCGTGATTCACGCGCCCGCCTTTGGGCAAGCACTGCCCGTCGGCTTGGATGTCGATATTGTGGACAATGCGCTCGCGCTTACGGTGCGCCTCGTTTTGACAGCAACAGGCAAAACTACTGATGCCCTCGCCATCCACCTTCATTCCGATATTCCTATCGCCAGTGGCATGGGCAGTGGGGCTGCTGTTTCTACCGCCATTGCGCGCGCCTTATGCGCGCATCTTGGGGTATCGATGACTGACCAAGCCCTCAATGAACTTGTTTATGAAGTGGAAAAGCTCCATCACGGCAATCCCAGTGGTATCGACAACACGGTAATCGTCTACGAAAAACCTGTTTATTTTGTACGCGGACAAATACCCGCGCCGTTAACCCCAAAAACACCCATTCACCTCGTGATCGGCGATACCGGACGCGCCGCCTCTACACGCGATGCTGTCGCCGGTGTCCGCGCCCGCTATGACGCCGATACAGTCGCGGTCAGCCATATCTTTGCTGAAATTCGCCAGATTGTGACCGACGCCCGTCAATTGATCGAAACAGGCACGCCCGCACAGTTGGGCGTACTGATGACGCGCAATCATGAGCTTTTACGCGCCTTGACTGTCTCCTCCCCCGAACTCGATCATCTCGTTAAAGCAGCACTAGCAGCCGGCGCGCTTGGAGCAAAGCTATCAGGCGGTGGGCGTGGGGGCATTATGATCGCCCTTGTCACGCCTGAAACGACGAGCGCCGTCGCGCAAGCCCTTCGTCATAGCGGTGCCGTCAAAACGATTGAAACGGAGATCACATGAATCGGTTGTTGTTCATAAAATTAGGCGGTTCGCTGATCACCAACAAGCAAATTGCTTCGTCATTTCATCATGAAGCTGTTGCTGCCGTCGGTCTCGTATTGCGCGATGTCGTCGCCGCTGATCCGGAATTGCGTATTCTCGTCGGGCATGGCAGTGGTTCCTTCGGGCATGTTGTCGCGCGTCAATATGGCACCATCAATGGCGTGCATACCCCAGCCGATTGGCGTGGGTTTGCGCATGTGGCGACTGCCGCTGCCGATCTCAACGCCCTCGTTACTTCCACTTTGCGCGCTGCCGATCTCCCCATATGGCGTATTCAACCATCAGCATCGGCATATAGCCGCGATGGGGAATTGATGTCGATGGCGGTCGCACCCATCGAGTCAGCGCTGGCAAATGGGTTAATGCCATTGGTCTATGGGGATGTATCGCTCGATGAAACGCGCGGCGGCACTATTATCAGCACCGAAACCGTATTTTTCTATCTCGCACAGCACCTATCGGTCGATCAGATTCTCTTGCTTGGGGATGTCGAAGGCGTTTATGATTCACAAGGGGTCACCATCCCCTTGATCACCCCGATGCTACTGCCGACCATCGAATCAGCATTGGGTGGATCTGCTGGAACCGATGTCACAGGCGGGATGGCGTCCAAAGTGCGTCATATGCTGCGCTTGGTGACGGCTGTACCCAGTCTATCGATTCGCATCATGGGTGGTGATCCTGATCTGGTACGGGCGGCATTATTAGGACAGGCGCAACCCGGCACGCTCATCAAAGCGGATTAGCCCCTACTCAGGGCGCAATTGCGCGCTTGCCGCCATGACCAACAACGTAATCCCTATCCCCGGTGCCAGCGTTGCCCACGGTGCAACCCGCATGATTTGACGCCCTTCATACAACATACGCCCCCACTCTGGGGCGCTGATATCGCCCCCAAAGCCGAGAAAACTGAGGGCAGTGTTGGTTAGTAAACACCGCGCGAACAAAATCCCGATGCCAGCCAGCAAAAGAGGTGCCATTGTCGGCACGACATGCCACCGCCAAAGATGCCAGTTTCCAGCCCCTAACGACACTGCTGCCTCAATATGCCCACTCGTGCGTGCTTCTCGCTCTGCTGACCGAAATAACGCCAAAGAAGGCGCAGTTTGAGCCATGCCAGTGGCGATCAGAATCGACAAATCACCACGCCCCACCAAACTGGTGACCCCCAGCGCCAAGACCAACCCCGGAAATGACAATAAGGCGCGGTTAAGCCATCCCAGTACCCCGTCGCCGAAACGATGAAACGGTAAGGTGCTTAGCCGCAAAATCATGATGACACTGATAGCAATCGCGGTTGACGACAGTGCGAACAAAAATGTGCGTTGTCCGCCATAAAGAAATCGGCTAAATACGTCACGTCCAAACAAATCCGTGCCGAAAAGATGAATCAACGATGGGGGCTGAAGTTGTTGTTCCGGCATGACTACCAACGGATCGTAGGGTGCCAACACCGGCACAATCGCTAAAATCAATATCAGCACACCCCATTGGCACAAGACACGGATCACGCTGACCCCCGCAAACGGGGATCAACGCACGCGCTCAATACATCGCCCAAGATAGTAATGGTGATAAACACGGCTGCGCTCCATACGACGATACCCTGCACGATGGGGTAATCTTGTCGCAACGCTGCATCAATCAAGACCCGCCCTAGCCCCGGACGTGCAAACAATGTCTCAGTGATGACCGCCCCTCCCAAAAGATAGCCCATCTCAATGCTGATGATCGTGATGATCGGGGCAAGTGTCGGGCGTAGCGCATGAACCATTAAAACACGGCGCTGACGTAGCCCTTTGCTTGTGGCGGTACGGACAAATGGCGTTGTTTGAACATGCTTTAGTTGAGATTCGATGACCCGCGCCAGCGCCGCCGCACTATGAAAGCCCAACACACCAGCCGGCAGAATCAGTTGATCGAACCGTCCTGCCCCGCTCCCCGGAAACCACCCCAACCGCGTGGCAAATAAGGCGATTGCCACTGTTCCGGTGAAGTAAATCGGTGAGCTGAGACCGAAGGTAATGATTTGACGACTGATTAGGGCGAATCCCGCCCCTTTTTGAGCGGCGCTTATGCCCAAGATAAATCCGAGCAGAATTGCCACGCTCATCGCTGCCAGAGCGAGGCTGAACGTCGGTGCCAGTTGTTCACCAATGATCTGCGCCACATCGCGCCCATCCAGCAGCGATACGCCTAAATCACCGCGCAGCAATTTTATAAGCGTCTCGACATATTGAGCCAGCAACGGTTGATCTAAACCGAGGGCAGCACGCCGCGTCGCAAAGGTACTGGCGTCCGCCCCGCTTTCGATCAGTTGCGTGGTTAAGCCATCCCCCGGCACCACACGCAGCGCGATGAAGACCACGCTGAACGCTAACCACAGCGTTGCCAGCGCACTCGCCAATTTTTGCAAAATCCCCTCAATCACGCTGATCGTTAACCGCCCAAACTCAGCGTGAAATTATTCAAGAGTGGAAACCAACCATAAGCATCATAGCTGACCTGATCCAGCGTGGTATCATAACCATTCAAGTTAACATAATCCCGAATAGGCAAAATCAGCGCTTGTTCCATGATCGTTTGCTGGGCTTGATAATACAAACTGCGACGGGCATTATCGTCTGATTGCCGCGCTGCTTCTAACAACAAGGCGTCTAGTTCTGGGGTGTTGAATTTTGACCAATTCAAATCACCAGATGATGTGAAATAGCGGCTTAAATACGCCGGATCAGCCCCAAATTCGTACCATGCCACAAGGTTATACTCACCCGCTGCCACCAAATCGAATAAGGCGGCTCGACTCGGCACCTGCTCTATTTGCAAACGAATACCGATATCACGCCATTGTGCTTCCAAGAGCTGCGCGACATCCGGGATCAATCCCCATGTCGGCGCGATCATCTTGATTTCGAGATCGACACCCCCTATTTCCAAAACGCCATCATTATTGCTGTCCGCATAGCCCGCTGTCGTCAGTGCGTCACGGGCTGCCCCCGGATTAAACGTATAAGACCCCACGAGATCAGCATTATAGTAAGTCGTCGTGCTGGATAAGGGTGCCCATGCAATCGGTGACAACCGTTGATACACCGCATCAATGATCGCTTCTCGGTTTGCACCCACAATCAATGCTTGCCGAATAACCACTTCATTGGTCGGGAATTGCTGCGTATTGATCATGAATTGCAGGGGTTGTCCGGGCACAGTCACCGGACTCAGGGTCACCTGTGCGCTTGCGTTCAGGGTACG
>JBBRTY010000009.1:0-43850 GCA_038248285.1 Aggregatilineales bacterium | reverse complement strand
GGCTAATCCTCATCCAAGTCCTGAAGAATGGACTTTTGCTGGCGGGGGTGCGTGGGGATGCCACGAGTGTTCTAATAGGTATTGTCTTGATCTTGGCGATCCTTATCAATAATTTTATTCAAACACGTTTTCGATCTGTCTGAGGTGATTTGCGTGCCTCGTCAGGAAATGTTGTGCTTTTTTAGCTACCCGCGAAGGGGGTGATGCGTTCGGAAAAAGTGTAGGATGTTTTGCCTGCCGGAGTTATTTTCGCGGTATACAAATTTCGTGGTCATGAAGTGAATTTAGGAGAAAACAAGCGATGTCTCGCAAAGTTCTTACCGTAGTGATGATGTTTAGCCTACTCTTGGCGATTTTTGCAGTGCAGGTTGGGGCGCAAGAAGAACGCTGGGTGGGCGCGGATACGATGGATGTCAGCCCCTTGGAGTGTGCTGGTGGCGACATGATGGAGCCATCTGCCACTGAGGAAGCTGGCACTATGATGGAAATGCCAGCCTATGATGGCGGTATGGCGGTTGATGCGCCTGATCTCGCTGGTCAGCCGATTACTCTTATCGATGTGCCGAAGTTGATCGGTATCGGTTACTTCAATGCGACGACTTTGGGGCAGCAACAAGCTGCCGAAGAATTGGGCAATGTCACCGTGACAACCGATGGTCCCACCGAAGGTGATATTGTTCAGCAGATTGAATTCTTGGAACGTTATATCACTCAAGGTGTCGATGGCGTTTTGTTTGCTGCCAATGACCCGGTCGCAATTTCGCCGGTGCTGCGCGATGCGTTGGAACAAGGTATTCACGTTGTCGGTTATGATGCCAATTCTGAGCCGGATGCCCGTGAATGGTTCGTGAATCAAGCTGAATTCAACGGTATCGCCAAGGCGATGGTGGATGGCTTAGTCGCCGAAATTGGCGAAGACGGTAGCTTTGCAATTGTGACCAGCTCGTTCACCGCCCCGAATCAGGGACGTTGGATCGCCGAAGGTCAGGCTTACATTGCCAAGTGCTACCCCGGTTTGACTTGGCTGGAAACAGTCGAATCGCAAGAAGATCAGAACTTGGCGTTCCAACAAACGCAATCGCTGATCAACAAATATGGTCCCGAGTTGGACGGCTTGTTGGGCATGTCCAGCGTGGCGTTCCCCGGTGCTGCCGATGCAGTTCAACAAGCGTCCTTGTGTTCGCCCGATGATGCGGCAGATGGTGTGGGCGCGGCAGATGCTGAGTCTGCGGTCGCGATTGTCGGTCTGTCCACCCCAAATCAGATGAAGCCGTTTGTTGAAAATGGTTGCGTCGAGTCGGTTGTTTTGTGGAATCCGGTTGATCTTGGCTATGCGGCTGTGTATGTCCTCCGCTCAGTGGTTGACGGCGTGTTGACCCCTGAATCGACCAGTGTGATGGCTGGGCGTTTGGGTGAATTGATGGTCGTGAATGGTAGCGAAATCCTCCTCGGCTCACCATTTGTTTACACCCAAGACAACATCTTCGACTTTGATTTCTAATCCCCGTTATGAATCGGAGACAGCCAGCGCCTTTCAGGGCGCTGGCTGCTCTCTTTTTTATTCACACTGATGAAACTGACGCAAGGTGTAAAAATGATGTCCAATACTGTGCCCAGCGAACTGGTAGCAATGACCCGTCAATTGGGAATGCCCCATATGAATTATGTCGTGGTGGGGGAGGGCAATACTTCAAAGCGCGTTGACTCGCAGACGTTTTGGATCAAAGCCAGCGGGCGAGGGATGCACGAAATTGACGAAGCTGGCTTTGTGCAAGCGCACTTTGAACCGGTTCTTGATTTGTTTGAGCAGACGGAGCTCAGTGCTGCGGATTTGCAGAATGCCATGATGGAAGCGCGTGTCGATAAATCGTCTATAGTACGCCCCTCGGTGGAAGTGACATTTCATGCGATGTTGCTACATGGGTGTGATGTCAATTATGTCGGGCATACGCATCCGGTGCTGGTGAATCAATTATTGTGTAGCAACCGCGCCGAACAATTCGCCAATAACCGCATATTCCCGGATGAGGCAGTCTTGTGTGGTCCGCGTTCGGTGTTTGTCCCATATATGGATCCGGGCTTGCCGTTGGCACGCGCCATACGCGATCAAGTTCAGGGCTATATGGAAGAATATGGCGAAGCCCCAAAAGTGATCTTGCTGGCAAATCATGGGCTTATTGTGTTGGGGCAAACACCGACTGAGATTTTGAATGTGACGGCGATGTGTGTGAAAGCCGCCGGAATCTTCGTGGGGGCTTGTGCGGCTGGTGAACCTGTTTTCATGTCAAGAGAAGACATTATGCACATCTATCGCCGACCTGATGAGATTTATCGGCGTAAGTTGTTTGTCGGTTAAGCGGGCGTGGGTGTCTTGGTCATCAAGTTCACTGACACCGCACGCCCCTTAACAACCGACATCGCCTAATCCTTCGCGGTAGGGTCGAAGGCGTCACGAAGCCCATCACCGACCACATACAAGCAAAGTACGGTGATGAAAATGAGCAGACCGGGGGCAATAACGAGATAGACACCTTTTGTGAAAAAGGTTTGCGCATCGGTGAGCATATTGCCCCAACTGGGTGTAGGGGGCAGAATGCCTAAGCCGAGGAAGCTGAGTGCTGCTTCTGTGAGGATGATGCCGCCGATATCAATCGCAAGTGTGATGACAATCACAGAGAACAAATTCGGCATGATGTGAACAAACATGATGCGCAAAGGTGATGCCCCGATGGCGCGGGCGCTGATCACATATTCGCGTTCGCGAATCGAGAGCGTTTCTCCGCGTACTAATCGGGTCGTGCCCGTCCAGCCCAAAAAGCCTAAAATCAAGACCAAAGTCACAGGCGAAGGACGCAAAACGGCGGCGACGATCAGTAAGAGGAATAGGGACGGAATCGAATTGAGGGTAGCGATCATCCAATTGACGATGTCGTCTATGACACCCCCATAATAGCCAGTAACGACCCCTAACGAGACGCCAATGGATATGGCTAACGTAGCAGCGATAAAACCGACGCTCAATGAGACTTGACCTGCATACAAGAGACGCATCAAATGATCGCGCCCCAAGTCGTCCGTGCCCATCAGGTGGGGATAGCTGCCGGGGGTTAGAAACGTTTTATCCGCTTGAGTCTTGGTATAGCTGACCCCCAATGTTTCGGATAAGATCGGCGCGCCCAAGAAAGAGGTGAGAATGAGAATGACCAGCACGCTCATTGCGAATAACGTCAGGTTATCACGACGTAACCGGCGAATTGCTAGGGTAGTGAGTGATAAACCGGTTTTCTTTGCTTCATCCGTGCCTTGAAGACGGGCTACACTTGCTGTCATGAAGTTCTTGCCTCCTTAATCGAAACGGATACGCGGGTCGATGACCGCATAAAGAATATCGGACACGACGTAACCGAGGATCGTAGCAACCGCGCCAATGATCACGACGGTCATGACGACGGGATAATCTTGTGCCGTCACCGCTTCTACAGCGAAACGTCCTAAACCGGGCCACGAGAAGATGGTCTCGGTGATGGCAGCGCCACTTAAAAGACCAGTGATGGCAGGACCAAGGAAGGTGGCGAGGGGGATAGCGGCATTACGCGCACCGTGTTTGAACCACACTACGCGCGCGGCGAGTCCCTTAGAGTGAGCAGTACGCATGTAATCTTGACTCATCACATCAAGCATTGAAGCCCGCATATAACGCGACAGCACCGCTACCCAACCGGCAGCGAGGACGAAAGTCGGCAACAGCAAGTATTCAAGGCGTCCCCACATGGGCGGGCAACCGCCAGATAATGTGCTAGGGCACCTGCTCCCCATCGGGAGGAGATGAAGCCACGAGCCAAAAATTAGTATCAATATTAAACCGAGCCAGAATATCGGTATGGCGCTAAACAAAACTGATGTGACGCGCGTGAAATTGTCAAACCAGCCGCCTTTGCGAACTGCTGCGAGAATACCAATCGGCACGCCTAACAGAAGACCGATAAAGAGCGAGGTTGCCCCCAGTTCAAAGGTGGCTGCCACTCGCTCACCGATCATATCTTGTACGGGACGGCGGTAGAAAAATGAGCGACCAAAATCGCCACGAATAATCCCCAAGCGATTGCCGGGGGGATCGTTTTCACCATCAGCGTTGGCATCTAGGGCGATGAGAAATGACCCATCGGAAATACCATCCCCGTTGGAATCCCAACGCATCCAATCATCCCCTAATAACCAACGGAGGTATTGGATGGGCAACGGGTCATTGACCCCGAGTTGGGCAGCAACACGTTCGCGCTGAGCGACGGTGGTGCTAGGCGAAAAGGTAAGGGCTGCCACCGGTCCACCGGGTGCAAGGTACATCAAAAGATAAGAAAGAACTGTGATTCCAAGCATTGTTGGAATCGCCTGAATAAGACGCCGAAGCGTGTATTTGATCATCGTTAACCCCGTACCACACTGTGCCCTTGATAGAATCCGCCCCCTCTTACCCCAATCTTCGGGTGAGAGGGGGCGGCGCAGGGCAAAAATCTGCCCTACGTAATGATATTCAGACGACTAGGGAGTGGAAACCGACCATGCGTCGATGTTCCACAGCATCTGCGATGGCAGCGGGTCAAAACCCGAGACATTTGCGGAAGCAGTGTAGACGCCATCCTGTGCGAAGAGCCACAGGTAGGGGAGTTCTTCTTGCATGATCGCCTGCATTTGCTGGTACAGGGGCGCACGTTCTTCGACAGCGCAACCGATCAAGGACTTGGCTTGCGCATTCAAGTCAGTGAATTCGGCATTGTTGAAGGACGTGAAGTTGCTGCCGCTGCCAATGACATCGCTGGCAGGGGTGAACAACTGGGTCGCATCGGGATCATCGGGATAACCATTACGCCAACCCAAGATGACCGAGTCAAACGTCTGGCTGTCGATGATGTCGAGGAGGGTGTTGAAGTCGATGGTTTGATAATCGACACGGATGCCGAGTTGGCTCAATTGATCTTGGATCAAGGTGGCGATAGCGTTACGACGGGTGTTGCCTTGATTGGTGAAGAGCGTGAAGGTGAATTCAGTGCCTTCTTCAGCATACAGGGCATCGGCGGTCGCTTCCAGAACGCCGTTACCATCGGCATCAACCCAACCAGCTTCCGCAAGCAAAGCAGCGGCAGCGGTGGTGTCGAAAGGAATGGGTGCCAAGGCATCGTCATACGCCCAAGAAGCAGGGATCAAGAAGGAAGTCATACGTTGTCCTTCGTTGAAGACGGCTGCCGAGATGATCGATTCTACATCGACGCCAAGGGCAATCGCTTGACGGACACGGATATCACCGAAAATCGGGTGATTACCCTGGTCGATGAGGTTTCCAGCTTCGTCGAAAGCGTTTTGCGGGTTGTTCGGGTCGGCGAGGTTAAACGCCAAGTAATCCCATGCGTTGCCGGGATAATTATAGTATTGCGCATCGGTCGCGCGGATGTCAGCGCGGCGATTCACGGGCGGGTTGTCGATCATGTTGAGTTCGCCAGCGAGGAATTGTTCAACTTGAACAGTTTGGTCGCCAACGCTCTTGTAGATGTAACCTTCGGGAACTACGGTGCCATTGATGGCATCAACATAATCGGGGTTGGCAATCACAGCAACTTGCTCGCCGGGGCGCAGTTCGCTGAACAGGAAAGCACCACTACCGACAGTGGGGTTCAGGTTAAATTCGGCATCGCCAAGCGTGCTGACATCTTCTGGCAGCAGGTGGGCAGGCACCGGAACGAGGGAAGCAGCATAACCCAACGCCGTGCATTCCGCAGTCGCAAAGGTCACGACGACGGTGTAGTCATCAGGGAACGTCACATCAAGAATGCCGGTGGCCTCAGTGGGGTCAATCACATAGCTGGCGGGGACATCGACGAGACCTTCAGCGCCGAGTTTAATCGCTTCCCACGAGTACGCTATGTCGGCGGAGGTGATGGGGGTGCCATCGCTCCACGCTAAATCTTGGCGCAGGGTGAAGGTGTAGATCAAACCGTCTTCGCTCACGGTCCAATCTGAAACCAAAGCACCGGGTTGATTTGGGGCGATCACGGCATTTTGAACATCAACACCCAAGAAACCAACATTAGTTAGACCGATGATGCGGCTGCTGGCAGTATCGCTGGAAAGGATGGGGTTCAGTGTCGCAACATCACCACCGATGTTACCTTCCAGGATGATGCCACCCTCTTGCGCTGCCGCCGGGATGACGACCAACGCACCGATGAGCATCGCAGAAATGCTCACCGTAACACGCTTGAAAAATTTATTCATACCAACTTCACTCCATAGGTTTACATAAAACGATAGCAGAGCGAACCTTTCGGCTCCCACTGGCTGTTCACTATAAGGTACTCAGTGTGAGGGCTTTGGGTTCAAAGATGCCCTTTCGGCATCTACGAAATGAATTGTAACCATTCTCTTTGAAAAATTCTAGGAACATCCATACAAAACAAAACAACCTTTTGCATCATTATTCACAATGCAGAAGGTTGTTCGGTGATAGGTTGATAAAATGAGTATCGTCAGACCTGCCGCCGGGGACTCAAATGTGGTCAAAGTGCCCCGTGAATGCTCTCGCCGATAGTCGGGGTAGCGGGAGTTGAACCCACGACCTCTTGCACCCCATGCAAGCGCGCTACCAGGCTGCGCTATACCCCGAATAAAGATCAGTATACTCTAAGCGAATTGGGGTTTCAAGCCCATTGTCGCACGTTGGCGGGATTTGGGCATGTCTGCCCGATCCATCGGCTGGTGACCGAGGATCGGGGGGCAGGGCGACTTTGCTTAGAATAATCCCCAATCGTCGGCAGCGCCCTCTTCCATCATGGTGGGGTCCCACATCTGCATCCCCATCTCGATGGTGGTCGGCAAGCCAGAGTATTCTTGCGCGGCGCGGCGGGTTTGCTCAAGCAGTTGAGGGGCATAAGGGCAGAAAGGGGTGGTCATGATCATCAAAACATGACACCGTTCTTCGCTTAGCTCCACGCCACGGATCAAGCCCAGTTCAATAATGTTCATGCCAATTTCGGGATCAATGACGACGCGCAAGGCTTCGCGCAGTCCCTCTTCGGTTTTCGTTTTCTGCTGAATATCATCAGACATTGTTTTCATCCATTTTTGTTTGGGCAATTCAAAAAGATAGTAACACACACGATTTTCTAAGTCAATTTTTATCATCGGCGTCATAATAATGTTGACTTTGCCGAGTCACGCTGTTATACTGATGCTCAGGTTCGTACCTATGGGTACGAAGATAATTTAACAGTGATTACAGATCGCATTTTCAGGAGGTCATCGCCGGAATGGGCGCTGCACTAGAAATCCGCAATTTACATGTATCCGTAGAAGGCAAACCCATCTTACGCGGGGTGGATTTAATTGTGAAACAGGGCGAAGTCCATGCCTTGATGGGGCCGAATGGTTCTGGCAAGAGCACGCTTGCGAATGTCCTTTTAGGAAATCCCGCCTATGAAATGACCGACGGTCAGATCATTTTTGATGGTCAAGACTTGTTTGAATTGGAAGCCGATGCCCGCAGCCGTGCGGGACTGTTTTTGGCGTTTCAATATCCCGTTTCAATCCCCGGTGTGACCTTGGCAAATTTCTTGCGGTTAGCGATCAATGCCCGCATGAAAGCGGCGGATCCGGAAAGCAAAGGGATTTCCATCTCGGAATTCCGTAAGATGATGCGCCAGAAGATGGATGCTTTGCAAATGGATCATAGCTTTGCTGGGCGCTATCTCAATGAAGGTTTCAGCGGTGGAGAGAAGAAACGCGCGGAAATCTTACAGATGGCAGTCCTTGAACCGAAGATCGCCATCCTTGATGAAACCGATAGTGGTCTCGATATCGATGCCTTGCGCATCGTGTCCGAGGGTGTCAATACGCTGCGCGGACCGGGCTTAGGAACGCTGGTGATCACGCACTATCAACGCATCTTGAACTATATCAAGCCCGAACAGATTCACATCATGTTTAACGGGCGCATTGTGGAAAGCGGCGGGCCAGAACTCGCCCTGAAGTTGGAAGAAACGGGTTACGATTGGGTTCGTGAACGTTTCGCCACCACCGAATAAATCCGTTTGAGTCAGAAGATGGAGTGAAACTAATGGTCGATCAAATTATCACCAGTGAAAAGCAACTCACCGCCGATGAAGCGGCGTTGGGGGATGTGCGCGGGTCGTATGCCGAAAAATACGGCTTCCATGAGGAAGAAAAGTATTCGTTCAAGAGCGAAAAAGGGCTGGATGAGGAGATGGTACGCCGCATCAGCGCGATGAAGAACGAGCCTCAATGGATGACCGACTATCGCTTAGAGGCTTATGAGCTTTTTCTTCAAAAGCCTATGCCCAATTGGGGGTCTGACCTCAGCGGTATCGATTTTGACAACATTTTCTACTTCGTGCGGGCGACGGATCGGCAAGGGAAAGATTGGGATGATATCCCCCAAGAGATCAAGAACACTTTTGATCGTCTAGGTATCCCCGAAGCCGAGCAGAAATACTTGCAAGGCGTGACCGCCCAGTACGAGTCGGAAGTGGTGTATCACAGCATCCGCAAAGACTTGGAAGATAAGGGCGTTATCTTTACGGACATGGATAGCGCGTTGCGTGATTACCCCGATCTCGTGAAGGAATATTTTGGCACGATTATCCCATCCTCGGATAACAAATTTGCGGCGCTGAACTCGTCGGTATGGTCGGGCGGGTCGTTCATTTATGTCCCCAAAGGGGTGCATGTGGAAATGCCGTTGCAGGCGTACTTCCGCATCAACACGCAAAATATGGGGCAATTTGAGCGCACCCTGATTATCGTTGATGAAGATGCCTATGTGCATTATGTCGAAGGCTGTACTGCACCGATTTATAGCTCGGACAGCTTACACAGTGCTGTTGTCGAAATTGTGGTCAAAAAAGGCGGTCGCTGCCGTTATACCACGATTCAGAATTGGTCAAACAATGTGTATAACCTGGTGACCAAGCGCGCCGTTGCTTACGAAAAAGCGACGATGGAATGGGTGGATGGCAACTTGGGCAGCAAAGTCACGATGAAGTATCCGGCGGTCATCCTCGCGGGCGAAGGCGCGCACGGCGAAGTCTTGTCGATTGCGTTTGCCGGGGCGGGGCAGCACCAAGATGCTGGCGCGAAAATTACCCACCTTGCGCCCAATACCACCAGTCGGATTATCAGCAAGTCGATCAGCCGTGATGGTGGACGTGCCAGCTATCGTGGATTGCTCAAAATTGTTGAAGGCGCGGACAATGTAAAGAGCAACGTCGTTTGTGATGCGCTCTTATTAGATGATCGCAGTCGGTCTGATACTTACCCGACGATGGAAGTCGATGCCAAGAATGTCACGATGGGGCACGAGGCTTCGGTGACGCGCATCGGTGAAGATCAACTCTTTTATGCGATGTCGCGCGGGATGAGCGAAGACGAAGCGAATGCCATGATCATCAACGGTTTTATTGAACCGCTGGTCAAGGAACTGCCGATGGAATATGCGCTTGAGATGAATCGGTTGATTCAAATTCAACTCGAAGGCTCAATCGGCTGACGAAAGCTTGCCCCAACATCATTTCCTTTTGCATTTGCATCAAGCCAACAGAAGCCATCCGTTTTCTTTGCGGATGGCTTCACTTATGAGGAGAAAACAGTGTGGTCGCTGTAACCCGACGGCGCTCTGCCTCGCCAGAAGCGCCAATTTATACACGCGCCGATGTCGAAGCTTTGAGCGCTCAATATGACGAACCAGTGTGGCTACTTGAAAGCCGCCTTAGCGCATGGGAACTGTACGAAGATATGCCCATGCCGGGGCGTGATCAAGAAGAATGGCGGCGGAGCGATTATCGCGCGATCCACTGGGACGAAGCCAGCAAAGCGATTCCCAATACCGTTGTCAATTTAGAAAGTGTCCCCGCTGCCAATCGTGAACCATTGACGGATGGCAATCAGGGCGGTTTGCTCGCTTTTGTGAATGGACAGGTTGCCCATCTCGAATTTGCGGATGAACTTGCTGGTAAAGGCGTGATTTTCACTGATTTGCGTACTGCTTGTCGCGATCATGAAGAGTTGGTACGCGCACAACTGATGACCAAAGCAGTCACGCCCAGCGACGGTAAATTTGCGGCGCTCCACGCTGCCTTGTGGACGCATGGGGTGTTTGTTTATGTCCCGCGTGGTGTTGTGGCGGAACTTCCTCTGCATGTCGTGATGGCGAACGATCAAGCTGGCGCAACGATGGGGCATGTTTTAGTAGTGATCGAAGAAGCTGCGCAGGCGACGGTATTGGTCGATTACCTGTCATCGGTAGCGCAGGAGCAGTCGCAATCTAGCTATATTGGTGCTACTGAATTGCTGGTGGGACGCGCGGCAAATTTGCGCTATGTCGGTTTGCAAGATTGGAACCGTAGCACCTTTGAGTTTAGCCACCAACGCGCTAATGTGGGACCCGATGGCAATTTGGATTGGGTTGTTGGCACGATGGGGGGGCGCTTTGTGAAATCGTTCATTGAGGTCGAACTGTCTGGAAAAGGCGCAAATGGTCGCGTGAGCGGCATGTTCTTCGCCGACAAAAACCAGTTCTTCGATCTTGATACCCAGCAAGAACATAATGCCCCCCTGACGACCTCGGATTTGCTGTTCAAGGGGGCTGCTAAAGATACGGCACGGACTTTGTGGCAGGGCATGATTAAGTCTTTGCCGAAAATGCAGAAGATCGATGGTTTTCAAGCGTGCCGCAACCTCGTTTTGAGCGAAAACGCGCGCATGGATGCGATTCCGGGCTTGGAAATCGAAGCGGATGATGTGCGCTGTACTCATGCGGCGACGTTTGGCACCTTGGAAGAACAGCCGATTTTCTACTTGATGAGCCGAGGTATCACGCGCGATCAAGCAGAATTGATGGTCAGCGAAGGCTTCTTTGAGGAATTGCTGGAACGTATCCCGTTTGAGCGGGTGCAGGATCGTCTGCGGGCGTCTCTTGAAAGCAAAATTATGGGTTTACACTCGGCGTAAGCTTTCTGAGGGTATGGCATCGTTACTCAATTCCGAGAGGCGCGGTCGCAACCGCGCCTTTTTTACAATGATTTTTCGAGACGAACGCATTATGATTAACGCTAAAATAAACGAGATGGGGTAGAGGGATATGCTGCAATTTATAAAAGTTGCGACCGTGAATGACATCCCTCCGGGGGAACGTCTGCTCGTTGAAATCGATGGTATATGGATCCTGATTTTCAATGTCAGTGGGGAATTCCATGCCATCGAAGATATGTGTTCGCACGAAGAATACTATCTATCAGAGGGTGTGTTGACGGATCATGCTATCGAATGTACAAAGCATGGGGCACAGTTTGACATTCGCACGGGTAAACCCTTGTGCCCGCCAGCCGTATCTCCAATCAAACTGTTCCCGATACGGGTTGAGGGGGAGTCTGTTTTGGTTGGACGAAAGCTGTAAATTTGTAGATTGCGGCACTTTTTAGAGATACAAGGGATAGTCTCATCGACTCGGTAAGCACGCGCCTGATACATTTTGGTTTTCGGTTGTTATACAACGAACTGGCGTTGACCTATGACGTTGTCAGTTGGCTGGTATCGCTGGGGGCATGGCGGTGCTGGGTGAAAACAGCCTTGCAATATGTCCCTATGGAACGCGCGGGAGCTGTCCTAGAATTGGCACATGGCACTGGAAATTTGCAACTCGATCTTGCCGAGGTAGGTATTCAGTCGATTGCTATTGACTTGTCAGCAGCGATGGGCAGGATTGCGTCAGCAAAGTTGTCTCGGAATCACGTTTTGCCTTCGCTTGTCCAAGCGCGGGTGCAGTATCTCCCTTTTAAAGACAGTAGCTTTTCTGCCGTGATCAGCACATTCCCAACGGATTTTATCATTGCGCCGCAGACCCTGGTCGAGGTGCATCGCGTTTTGGGGCAAGGGGGCATCTTCATCATCATCCCTAATGCGACGATGACAAGTGAGGGTATGGTTGCCCAAGGTATTGAGTGGCTCTATCGCGTCACTGGGCAGCGAGCCGGCGAAACAAATGTCGATACCATCGCGCACTTCTTCGAGCCGTATGGCTTTCGTGTGCGTGTTGAATTTGCTGAGTGTCCTCGCAGTCGGGTCATGGTGATCCTCGCCCATAAGGGATGATGGAAACTGTTTGACAGCATCTTAATGCTAAGCGTGAACGACCAAAACCGCGCCGTAGTGATCTGGTAGGGTAGGCGTCCGTTCAGCGTATGGGCGGCGTAAATCCCCTCCCAATTATCCCTGCTATGCTGAGGGCATATTGTTGCAATCGGCTAAAACAAGGGGAAAACATCATGCGCCGTCAGCTTATAAAAGGCGTCGTCATCGGCATAATTGGAGTCTTAGGGGTCGTTTCTATCCATGCGCAAGACGAGTCAAGTGTTGTCCATAGGAATGATTTCATCATGTGGCAAGATAGCCCCGTTGACGATAATCCTGAGATCAATCTTGAAGAAATACCGCTTCCGTCTCCTTACCCCGCCGGTTGGATCGACGCAGGGGGTAAAGTGCTGGTCGTCGATCTCGATGGATTTCGTATTTACGCTTATCAGGATGGACAATTGGTGCGCAGTGATTTAGTGGCAACCGGACGATTTAATATGAGGACTTTGCCGGGCAATTTTGCAGTCGAGAGCCGTATCGAAGTCAGTGATTTGGCGTATCGCGGCAACGTAGCGGAGGGTGTACCCTATATTTTGGTCTATGATGGTCGCTTCGCGATACATGGTGCATATTGGCATAATCAATGGGGTGAACGCGCCAGTAGCGGGTGCGTTAATTTACCCGTTGAAACGGCGGCGTGGTATTTTGGCTTTGCCGAAATTGGTACACCGGTCATCATTGTGGATTGAGAGTAACTTATAAGCGCCCCGAAGATGATCAAGTTATGTGGTAACTGCTCAGGCTGAAAAACGGTTAGTAATAAAGGGAGAAATGACCGTTGGCGGTAAATTGGTGGATATTCGGCGCGCGAACTTTTATGTTAACGAACGATTGACAAGCGCCTAATCCACCCCTACATCCACGGTTCGAGGGATATTTTTCTGTTTTTCTTCACGTCTTCATGCCTCTCTGTTTATTTGTTCTGTTTCCATACCTGAGTAGTCACGCTATATGTTGTTTTGTGCCTAAGTTCGAGAAGAATCACAGAATTTTGACTCTGGAAATGAGTGGTTTTAATGCTATACTAAACGTTATATGGTGGGTGTAGCTCAGCTGGTTAGAGCGCCTGTCTGTGGAACAGGAGGTCGAGGGTTCAAACCCCTTTACCCACCCCATGTGCATTTTAATCGCCGTCCAAACTTGGATGGCGATTTTTTATAGCAGCACGAAACTTCATAAAGATGGATAAAATAGAAGCTTTTACGTATCGAGTACGTGGATTCGCCAGATTGAAGCAATCCTATGAAAATTTCTCCCAATGATGCGTGCCCGTGTGCTAGTGGCTTAAAATACAAAAAATGCTGCCGGACGTTTCATCAAGGCACACCCGCGCTTACGCCAGAGAAGTTGATGCGCTCTCGGTATAGTGCCTATGCCCTCAATAAGCCAAACTACATCATGCAGACGACGCATCCGGCAAGCCCGCATTGGCGCGCGAATCAGGAAATATGGCGCGAGGAATTGCAAGCGTTTAGCACTGGGACGCAGTTTGTAGCCTTGACTATCCTTGCGGTTGATGTCGAGACGGTTACATTTCGGGCGACGCTCCTTGAAAATAGCCGAGATGTATCATTCACCGAGCGGAGCTTATTTCGTCAGGAAGATGGACGCTGGTGGTATGTTGATGTTGTTAAAGAAATTCTCAATCAAAAACACGTCTGATGAGACGTGTTTTGGGGTGGATCAACGGTCAGGCAACGCTGTTTGTTGACATCGAAACTCAGTAAGGGCGGCGGATGCGCACAATTTTACGACGGATTGTCTGGCGTAACCCGCGTGTGCCTTGATCGAGAACAATGCGTTGTAGGGGTGTTTCTAGCGCCGACGCAAGCTCCGAAATAGGTTTGACGGTATCGGCGGCGGGTATTTCATCAGTGCTTGGCGTCTCGATGAGGGTTTCATCAGGGCGTGGGACATTAAAGATCTCCCAAATACTACGGGTATCCTGTCCGCGGGGTTTTGGCACGGCTTGAAAATCCGCAATTGGGGCACCGCGAGGGGTGGCATCGATATCGGGCGTTGTGGCGCGCGTCTCGCCTTCGTTGGAGGTCGGCGGCATAGCCTCAATAGTTGGAATAATGCCTTTATGCTCCTCAGCAACGGGTACGCTTTCAATTTCAAGCGATGAATTAAGGAGAGGAGGCTCGTAGAGGTTGAGTTGTGGCGCTGGCGCTTGAAACGTGATGTCTTCAATCCGAGTGCGCCCCAGTTGCGTTTCCTCTGCGGTCGGCGGTGGTTCAAAACGAGAAAGGTCTTCCAATGCCGTCAAAAATTCCGGTTCTTGCAAGAGGTCAATATCATCGGTAGCGTATGAATCGGAAATTTTGGTTTCGGTGCTGACTGATGTTGCTGCCGGATTTGGGCGCGTATCATCAGGGGCAAATTCTGGTTCTTGAATGTCGAGTCTAGGATTTGACCACGGCGATTCCGTGAGGGGCAATGAACGCTGGGTTGGTGTGGAACGAGATGCCATTTCCTCATTGGGGCTAAGCGGCATGGATGGTTTGGTCGCGCCTTGTGTTTTGCTGTTGGGATGACGTGGTTGATACGCTGAACGCGCTTCGACATCAGGCGCATCGCGCATCAAAGACTTCGCTTGATGTTCTGCAAGGGCGGCGGCATCAGATTTGAGAAGTTGGTAGAGGCGGCGCAAGCCATCGGTCATCGCGCGATCAATGGCATTATACAATCCTAACGAGTCGCGCATCCCCCCTAGAAAACCACCCGGCTCGTAGCTAAAAGTCCATTGAACGACCGTGCCTTCGGGAATTTCTTGGAGTCTGAGGCGTGCCCGCGCATCGCGAAAATTGGCACCATCCACGAAATAATATTCGTAGCCTAGCCCTTCGTACCAAGCGCTCACTTCATAAACAAACTCGCGGCGCTTGTCATCTTGTTGTCGCCACCGGAGACCCGCCCCGGCACGTTTGGATGTCAAAAAGACAATCTCTCGACAATCGACCTGCCAATCGGGAATACGGCTGATGTCGCTGAGAATGTCCCACACCCGTTCGGGTGTAGTTGGGATGAGTATGCGGTGATCGATAGTTTTCATAAGTTTCAGATTATAAACGGTTTTGGGCAGGGTTCCAATGATCTATTTGCGTGCTACAATACCTGTAATATGAAATGACGCACTTTAAGGCGTATGATCCTGATCACTCCGATAGTTGTGTTTGCGTTTATGATCGCTACTTTAATGGGTGCGGTGTGTCATTTGCTGGTCGGGGGGGACGTAAAACGACTCGCACTCTTCTTTTTAGCATCGTGGGTCGGTTTTGGATTGGGGCAGGGCATTGGAGTTGCTTTTCGCATGGAACTGTTAACGATTGGGACGCTTCGATTTCCAGCGGCAGTCGTAACCGCCATTTTGCTGTTGATAATCACGATATTATTCACGACTGCGCAAAAACGGCAGAGACGAACATTAGGATAGCGAGACCTATGATAGACCAAACTAAAATCCCCCAACTTCCGGCACCTGTGCAAGATAAACCCGCCCCCGTTGCGCCCAACCGACTACAACGCATGATTGTCATCGGCATCGTTGGGCTGATCGGGCTGTTTGTCGCACTTTTTCTAGTGTCTCTCGGCTTTGCTATTTGGGGGGGGGAGAGTTTTGCCGAGGTCATCCGCGTGATTCGCGATTTGGTGATTATTTTCCTGATTTTGGAAGGTATTTTGATCGTCGTTGCGCTGGGCATTCTGATCTTGCAGGTTGCAAAATTAGTCACGATTGTGCAGACCGAAATTAAGCCCATGCTGGACAACACCCAAGCGACCTTATCGACGGTACGGGGTACGGTTGAATTTATGAGTGAGAATCTAACGGATCCGGTTGTGCGCACCAGTGGTTATGCGGCAGGGGTGTCGGTATTGGTCGGTAATTTATTTGGCATTCGACGAGCTATGAAACGTGCCAGAACCGAAGAAAATTCGGAAACCTCATGAAGAAGTTTGTGTCGCCAATGTCGATATTCATAATTTTCACCAATGGAGTCGCGGTATGAAACGGGAATTAGAAACGGATTTGATCATCTTTGGGGTGGTATTAGGGATGTTGGTCGGCGCTTTTACCGCCTTGTGGTATGCCCCTCTCAGCGGGCGGGCGCTGCGACGGCGGGCGATTGAGCGGGTTCAAGAAGTGCGTAATCAGACGGACGCGGTCACTTCCAGCTTGTCGGACGGGCGTGATATCATCCGTTCGCGCCGTAGCGATGAAGCGCCAACGCCCTAGCCTGCTTCAATTTGGAGTATCACTTTCCCAATCGTCTGCAGCACATCACTAGCGATGACGGCACGTGGGCTTCCTTCCCGATGACCGACATCTTCCCCGGCGAGACCATGTAAATATCCCCCTGTACAGGCTGCTTCATAGGGCATCATTCCTTCTGCCAACAATGCGGCGATCATCCCTGCGAGAATATCCCCGGTTCCAGCCGTTGCGAGGGCAGAATTTTTGAAAGGCAACACGCTTGCGCCTTTGTTTGCCCCAGTAATGACAGTATGCGCTCCCTTTAGCAGGACAACAGTATTCCACTTGGCAGCGTATTCGCGCGCCATTTGCCAGCGATTTGCTTGGATTTCGGGAATAGACAGCCCCGTAAGGCGCGCCATTTCGCCCGGATGCGGTGTCAATACCGTTTGCGGCGGCAATAAATCCCAGAACTTCTCTGTTTTGGCGAGAATATTGAGGGCATCAGCGTCGATCACAAAAGCAGGGGGATGCTCAGCAGGCAAGAAGCGGATCCACCGGAGAAGTTCAATCACAAACTGTGCCGTTTCGTCATCTTGCCCTAAACCGGGTCCTAAAACAACAGCTTGAACTTTTGGTAATTCCTGAAGGATCGGTTCTAGGGATTTTTGAGATAGTGCTGCTTGGTCTTTAGTGGGCAACCAAGTGACTTCAAGCATCTGTGAAGCTAGCGCAGTGATGACTTGCTGTGGTGCCACCACGGTGACGACCCCCGCTCCCGTTCGATAGGCGGCAATTGCGCTTAAGCCGGGGGCACCGCTGAAAGCTAATGACCCGCCGATGATGAGGACTCTGCCGAATGTGCCTTTGTTGCTATTTTGCGCGCGCGAGGGCAAAAGCGGGCGGATCATGGTTTCATCAATCAGTTGGTCGGGCGCTGATTTTAGTTTTGACAGCGTAGGTGGAATCCCGGCACTCGCCACTGTGAGTGTACCGACTGCCTGTGCGCCCGGAAATAAGAGCAACCCGGGTTTGACGCCGATAAACGTGATCGTTTCGTCGGCAGTCAGAGCGTCCTCATCGATCATGCCAGTGTCACAATCGAGACCGCTGGGACAATCTACCGCGAAGATCGTGTGCTTAGGGAACGAACGGGTGAGCGGGTGGGTTGTGCGGATATAGGTGGGGGGCGTTTCCTCAAGCGTCAATGCTGCTTTGACCGCGCGCAGCAAGTCTTTGGCATCTGGACTTAACGGCAATCGTGCCCCTATGCCAAAGAGCGCATCAATAATGATGTCTGCCGATGCGACATTGTGGGTAAGGACGCGGAAACGCTGATCATCTTCGGCATTAGCGATGAATATCCCCGCAGTTTTGACCTGCTGATAGATCGGGTCTTCATCAGATCGTTTTTTGAGAAGATAACAGCGCACAACGGCATTACTTTCCGCTGCGATGATGCGCCCTGCGACCAGACCATCCCCGCCATTGTTGCCAGAGCCGACGAGAATCGTGACGCGCATTTCAGTTTTGATGCGTAGGGACTGTAAATAACCCATTACACGTAAAGCGACGGCACGCCCTGCATTTTCCATCATCTCGGCATAAGGGATCGCCGTCTCATTGGCGTCGGCTTCAATGTGGCGGATGGTTTCAACCGAGACGATTTTCATTGAGTTGGCTTCCTGTTGGCAGTTAGGTTGGCTGAAATAAAAACGATCTGTCGTTATTATAACGACAGATCGCCGATCACAAACGGGAGAATCTGCTTAGTTCGCCAATGTCACATTACACGCACGTTCTAAAAATGTCGAAAATCTTCCTAGAAAACGGGCAAATGTAGGGACGCACAACGGCGTGTCAGCGAATTTACGCCTACAAACGGACGCTACATTGGTCGTGCCTACACAGAGAATCGCGTTTTTGCGCGTTGGTCTGTTCAAAATTAGAACAGATTTTTAATATGACATTCGCGAATTAGTTAGAGCGATTGATGACGTTATGCGCCAACTCGATAAGCCCAGCTTTCGCTTCGCTATCGGGCAGGATCGACAATTCTTGAATGGCAAGCTGCACTAACTGTTCGGCACGGCTTCTGCCCTCGTGCAGGGTATCACTTTGTAGGGCTTTGCTCTTGAGCGCGTCGATCATGTCTTGGGCTTCAGTATCCCCATGAGCCGCCGCAAAGCCACGACCTTGTTCCAAATCGATGCCGGATGTCTTGCCCAGTTGCTCACTGTCGCCCGTTAGGTCGAGCAAGTCGTCAATGATCTGAAATGCCAAACCGACGTTGTATCCGAAATTGCCGAGCGCATTCACAATTTTGGGGGAAGCATCAGCAAGCTGACCGCCCATCGCTCCTGCTGCCCGAAACAAAGCGGCAGTTTTTAGCCCGATGATCCGGTAGTAGATTTCACGGGTGAAGTTCTTTTCTTTGACCGCACTGGCTTGCAAGGTTTCGCCTTCAACCAACGCGACGGTCGCTTCCGCCAGCAAGATATTCAAGTCTTTGTAGGGAGCCATCAGCTCGTAGACTTTGGTGAAGAGGAAATCCCCTGTCAGGAGTGCGAAGGTTCGTCCCCAGAGCGCATTTACAGAAGGGCGTCCCCGGCGCAAAACACCATGATCATTGATGTCATCATGGACGACACTAGCGGTATGGACGAGTTCAAGGGCGGCAGAAATTGTGACAGCATCGTCAATGGAATCTCCGCTACAGGCGAGATGCGAAAGCATCAGTAGACGTGGACGAACACGTTTACCGCCTGCTTGGATGATATGACGGCTGGCGTCACGCAAAACTGGCACTTCGCTATCGACAGCCGTGTTCATACGCGCATCTACCGCAATGAGCGCGGCATCTACTACGTCCGACATTTCACGCGCTGGCGCTTGTGGGTATGACCCTATGAGGTTGTGGGTGGTCATGTTTTTGTCCTGTTCAATAATCCAGCATTATCAGCTTGTGAAATTCAGATCAAATTAAATTTACAAGTAATTGTATCCAAAAGCCCAAATCATGTCAACGAAACTCAGCAAACACTTTGTTTAGACTAATGGCGATGGCGCAACCCAAGAGAAAAATCATTGGGTGTTGGGAAAGATGGGGAGTATAAACGAAAAAGTACTCCCTTCTCCCGGTTGGCTGGCAAGATGGATCTCGATATTATGGCGTTCGAGGATGAGCCGTACAATCGCTAACCCGATGCCCAGCCCGCCAAATCTTCGGTCGCTCTCATGATCGACCTGATAGAACGATTCGAAAATTGCTTTTCTTTGACTGGGGGGGATGCCGATGCCGCGATCAATGACTCGAAATTCGACACCGCGATTCATGCTGCGAACGGCTACGACGACTTTATCTTGACTAAATTTGAGGGCGTTATCAATCAGGAGTTGCAATACCGTACCGATGGCTTGCTTATCGGCAAGTACCGGCGACAGGATGGTTTCGACTTGAAAGTCAATGCGATCCATTTTATCGCGATACTCCCAACTTCGTTTAAGATGCCGCACAGCATAGGCGACGATATCGGTTACCAAGACCGGTTCGAAAGAAATATCCATGCTCTCGGCGAGGCGGGTGATGTTCATGACTACATTTTCTAAGCGGGTGGTCGATTCCATGGCATAGCTGATCAAGCGTTCGCGATCTTGCTCACTGTCCCTGAGAAGCGTAATGGCAGATTTGACTTGTAAGAGGGGAGTCCTTAATTCATGCGAGACTGTCTTGACGATCATCTCTTTTAAAAGTTCAATGTCGCTGCTTTGGGTAGTGATCTTATGGGAGGGAACAGCGGGGGTTTTGCTGTTTCGGTTTGGCAGCATTGGGCGCAACACGGAGGTGATGTTTGCCAATAAATAGGGGTCATCGTGAGAGAAGACCAAATCTGCATTTTGGATGAGGAGATCATTGCCGTTATTTGGGCGGATGGCAATGATGGTGGGGCAGCGGTCAAGCGTGGAGCGTAAGTAGCGAATAAGCAAATTGTTGCGATGAGACCCTGCCAGCAGCAACAATGACACCGACAGCTTTTTGATGTCGGCAACGATTTCGCTGCGTTTTACGCGATTGATAATTGTAAACCCCGACACCAATAAGCCTTCGCTGATGAGGCTTAGGCTTGGGTCGGTGACGGCAAGGACGAGATTGGATTCAGTCATTGTAGGCGATAAGGTCGCAATGAGGGTCGAAGGCGTTTATTCGCTTTGTGACGATTTGCTTTTTAGCGCTTCGGATTTGCGTTATCGTCATCCTCCAGCGCCTTTCGGAAGATGTCTAGCCCATTGCGTTCGTCCGCACAGCGCGGACAACCGATATAAGGATCAGGGATCCCAATTTGATGCTTCAAACAGGATGCCGAGACGGTCAGCGTGCGTTTGATGCCGAGGAGCGTGCGGTTTATGGTTAGCCGTAGTTCTAGATCGGGACTGGCATTGGCATTGAGGATCGCAGGAACTGGGCAACGGGCACAATCCGACGTTACCCATGCTAAGGAATTGGGATTGGATTTGGCGAGTCGGCATTCTTGAAGGTTGCGACCTCGATTAAAGTCCTGATAGTAATGGCGACAGTCTCGCCCTGCCGGTGTTCTCATGACGACGTATTCCTACTCTTTGGGTTTACCAAGCCATTTCAGTGCTGCCTCTGGCAACAGACTCGATGGAGCTGTTTGCACCGTGCAGTCGGGCAATGCGTCGATAAAGTTGCTGCCGTAGGATTTTGTACGAATTCGAGCATCGAGAATTGTAACAATCCCTCGGTCAGTACGTGAACGAATCAAGCGTCCAAACCCTTGCCGAAATTTTAGAATGGCGTCGGGCATGGTGTAGTCGTTAAAGGCGTTGTTGTAGGTTTCGGAACGGGATGAAAAAACAGGATCGGTAGGTACTGAGAAGGGGAGTTTAACGATGACCAATGCACTGAGTTGATCGCCGGGGATATCGATGCCTTCCCAAAAACTACGTGTCCCCATTAAAATTGCCCGTTTTGCCGTTTTGAAACCGTCTAGCAACGCTTGGCGACTGCTGCCGTCACTTTGATCGTAAACGGTGATGTCCCCCAGTGCCAAGCGCGGACCAATCGCATAGGCGGTTTGTTTCAAGTGGGCATAACTGGTGAACAATGCCAACACTCGTCCATTGAGTGCAGAAGTCAGATCAATCAGGATGCGTTCGACAGCTTGTTGATAACGTTGACGATCATTGGGATCAGGCAGATCGTCAGGAATGAACAAGAGGGTGGATGTTTGGTAATCGAAAGGGGTGGCAAGTTCCAGCGTTTTGATATTTTCGGCATGGAGGCGATCCACAATATATTTGAAATCATTGTGGGCGCGCAAGGTAGCACTGGTCAAAATCACACTGCGCTTGTGATGCCATAGCGTTTCGTTAACGAGCGCGCCCACATGCAGCGGGGCGATATTCAAAGAGACGTAATCGAAGTTTTGCCCCAGTTGAAACCAGTAGACATCATTTTTTTGTGGGGTTTGGATAAACGCCTGTAAATGACTCTTGGTGGCACTGATGTCATGGACGGCGGCGCGCAAACTAGCGATGGCGCTGTCGAGATCGCTTTCACGCAAGCGTTCGATACGGGTGGTGCCCTCAATGAGATGCTGAATCGCCGAAGTGATGCCGTCATAAAATTCACCAAGTTCCTGCCAAGTGATCTGGATTGAGGCAAAATCGGGACGCGATCTCATGGTTTGGGTGATGCGTACCGACGAATAGGTTTCTTGGGGGAGGTCGATTTCTTGGAGTAAAGCACGGATCATATCGAAGAGTCTGCGGACATGGGCGCGTGCTGCCCGGATCGCGCTGCCAATATCCCCCACGAAGGCACTATAACGCTCAAAGGTGGATGGACTTGTGGCGGTACGCAGGGATGTCAGTAAACTACCCAAAATGCCTCGATTGCTATCGCCGAGGTCAGCCAGCCGACGGTAGAGGCGGAGGGCATCGATTTGATGGGTAAGGCTGCTGGTGGTGGCTTCTTCGAGGTGATGGGCTTCGTCAACGACCAAATATTGGTATTCGGGGATAACGGGCTGATCGGTTGCAGAATCGGCGACCAAGAGCGCGTGATTCACGATCACAAGATTGGCATGTTCTGCTTGGGTACGGGCGCGATAGAAGGGACAGGTGCCGTTGGCGTAGGTCTGGCATTGCGCGGTGCTGCATCTGTCATGGTCAGCGCTTAACTGCTGCCAAGCCTGTTGTTCTTCGGGTCCGCGTAAGGACAATTCGTTGCGATCCCCGGTTTGTGATGTGAGCAACCATACCAAGACTTTGGCAATGGTGCGCAATTCATCCACGTTGGCGGGTTTGCGACGGCGCACTAGTTCGAGCTGTCGCGGGCATATGTAATTGATCCGCCCCTTAAGCAAGGCAACTGAAATATCGGCTTCTACCGCTTCGCGTAAGGTGGGCACATCTTTGGTGATGAGTTGATCTTGCAAGTTGATGGTGTTGGTTGAAATCACGACACGCTCACCGCTGGCAAGCGACCATAACGCCGCTGGGACGAGATAGCCAATCGATTTGCCGATGCCGGTGGCGGCTTCAATTATCAAATGTTGTGAATTGGAGAAAGCAGCACCGATGGCGACCGCCATTTCGACCTGTTGGGGGCGGCGCTCATAATTTTCCAGATGTCCTGCTAGGGGGGATTGAGGAGCGAAAATTGCGTCGATGGTTTCTTCAGTCAGGGGTTGGGGCGGATGGCTTTTCGTAAGCGAGGCGCTGGTGTTCTGTTGGGCTTGCAAGGCGGGGAAGCTGACAGTTCCGGTACCGCGTCCATCATGGGCAACCCGTTCATTGAGGGCGGCAGTAAAGACAGTGCTGGCGTCCCATGTCAGCCCTTCGCTTAGTCGAACGATCTCTTCTAAAATGAGAATGGGCAACTGCAATGCAAGTTCCCATAGTTTTTCAAAAATAAACGCGGTCGCTTTGGCATCATATAAGGCGCGATGTGCCGATTCGATATCAAAGCCGAAGAGCGTTGTCAAACTGCTGAGCGCATAACGCGGGGTGCCGGGAAGCAGTACCGATGCTAATTCGTAGGTATCGACGCGGGTGTTGTTGAGGAATAGTTTTTGTTTATTGAGGAAACTGGTGTCAAAGGTTACGCTGTGACCCAGAAGTGGGGCATCCCCCACAAACGCCTGAAGTTGCGACGCAATCGCCTTAAACGTAGGCGCACCAATGAGATCATCATTTTGAATCCCCGTCAAAACGGTAACGACCGAAGGGATGGGTTTTCCGGGATGAACGAGTGTGCTAAAGGAATCCGTGATCACACCATCCACAATGCGGACAGCGCCGATCTCGATAATCTCGTCTTGCGCGGGGTCGAGTCCCGTTGTCTCTAAATCGATTGCGACCAATTCACCGCGCATGAATTTCCCTTAGTTTGTGTCTGTGATGCCAAGATTATAGCGCACTCAACGGGGATGGTGCAGTGGAATATCGTAGATAGCGAAGAACCCCCTGTTATGAGGGGGTTCTTCGTCATTATTGAGGAGATGGAAAATGGTTTTAGCCGCCGATAGTTTCGGCTGTCGCTTCGGCTGTCGCTTCGGCTGTCGCTTCGGCTGTCGCTTCGGCTGTCGCTTCCGGGGTTGCCTCTGGGTTCAAAAAGCTGGACGAGACTTCTGCAATGACTTCGGCATAGAGGGCTTGCAGCTGTTCACGAATGCTCGCCAAGTCGGTAAAGGCGACGCCCAAGAGTTTGGCATTGGTGCGCAACGCATAATTCTCATCGCTGGACATAAACCACAGCAATGATTGAACATCCTGCCGCGCAATAGAAGCGCGATTTACGATGAAATAGAGCGGTCTTGCGAGGGCATAGGTGCCATCGGCAAAGGTCGCTGTGCTGGGGGCGACACATCCTTGTCCACTATCAATTTCGATCACGCGGACGCGCGCGCTTTCGGTGGTAGGCAGACTTTGGTATTCACCCCATGTCATAAACGTTTGGGCACCGACGACATTGGCAACGGCTGCCGCACGATAGGCGGTGTCGGCGTTTTCTTCGGTACTGGTGCGTGGGGCAATAGCGGTGGTGCTATTCATCACCAACAGATCACGTAACAGGCTTCCGTCGGTTGGGGTGAAGAGCGTGATCGCTTGATCGGGGAAATCGCTACGTACCGCATTCCAGTTTTCGGTGACGCCTTCGGCGGTGGTGCCCCATACTTTGGCAACTTCATCCAACGTGAGGCAGACGGGGTAATCGGTCGTGGTAGCCGTCAACAATACAGCGGCTTGGCTGCCCACAAAGAACGATTGTGGCGTCACGTTTTGTTGCGCACACAAGGCGACTTCTTCTTCGGTGAGTGGCTTGAATGCCGTCAAAATGTCAGCTTCACCATTGCAGAAAGGTTGAACACCCGCCGCAAGCCCAGTTAAGGTGGGGGTAACGACGGTACCGGGATATTGTGTCGAGAACGCAGTTGTGAGCGCAGTCAGGTACTCGCGCGCTTCGGTTGTGCCCGAAACACGGATTTCACCGGCGACGACATCAGGAATGGCAAAGGCGGTCACTTCACGACTGAATTGACGCCCCGTGAGGGTTCCAGTGATAACCTCAACGTTTTGTTGAATCGTGTTGTTGGTAGGGGGAACAAAATCGGCAGCTGTGATCGCTTGAATGCCGCCAGCGCTGAATGCTGGTTCAAAAATGGGGCGAACGGCTTCAAACTGTGCCACATTGATATATGCCAGCAAGCGATTGGAAGCGGGGTACAGCCGATTTTCAACACTTTCGGCACTCGCTGAGTGGCAACCAGAGATATTGGTGTCGATATCAAAATAACGCACAGCAGGATTCTGTTGTGGCGTTAATGATATAACGCCGAGCGCACCGGGGGTGGTAGCAACGCTTTCGATAATGCTGTCATTACTGTCCACAGTGGTGATATTGAGGTCGCGCAAACCTACGCCATCGACCAAATTATCCAACAAACTGTAGGCTACGGTAGTGGAGGCGGGCAAGAAGACGGTGAGCGGAATATTGCTATCACCGCCTGCAAGTAGCGCCCAATTGTCGATAGTGGAACTGGGTGCGAAAACACTGTTGAGGATATCGGTGGTTAAACATTGCGGGACTGCATCAGCCGGATTGCCGATCAGGGTTAGAATATTGCTGCCAAGAAAGAGTTCTACAAATTGAACTTGATTGGCGGTACATGCTGCTTCTTCGTCTTGCGTAAGAGGGCGCGTCGCTAGAGTGACGCTGGCTTCGCCTGCACAAAAACTAGAAATACCAGCGGTTGTTCCCGTCACGTTGAATTCGACAGGGACATTGGATGCTTGGGCGAGTTGTTCAAAGACAGGTGCGGCTAATCCTGAGCCTACTGCCCGAACTGTACCGCCATCCTGTCCATAAATAACCGCCGGGAAAAATGCCATAACCAGAAAAATTACGATGAGAATCGTAACTTGACGCTGGCGAGGATTCATATGTGATGCTCCTCAGAGATGAATGCCGTATAATTGAAGTCCGTAATGTGAGATTGTACTGACACACATTGCGTTGTCCAGATTAAGTTTATTAGGACTATGACGAATGGGACAGCCGGAAGAACAAACAATTTACGAGTTGGTCGGTGGTGAGACGACTTTTCGGCGGCTCGTAGACGTATTTTATGCTAAGGTTGAGCGTGATCCAGTTTTGCGTCCGATGTTTCCCGCAGATTTGGAACCGGGTAAACAATGGCAATTTTTGTTCCTCATTCAGTTTTTTGGCGGACCACAAGATTATATGCTGGATCGAGGGCACCCGCGTTTGCGAATGCGACACAATCCTTTTCGGATCGATGTCGTGGCGCGGGATCATTGGCTTCACCATATGTTGGAGGCTCTTGTTGAAGTTGGGATTCAAGAACCGATGCACAGCGTGATGGAGGAGTATTTTGTCCGGGCTTCAACCCATATGATCAATACGGAATAGGTGTGAACTATGACCCGTAAGCGACTACAACCCGACCATGAGCCGTTATCTGTTCAAATTCTGGGATTGTCCCGCTATTTGCGCATCGCACTCATCCTCATCTTTGCGCTGGTGACGACCATGTTGGTATCCCCATTGATTGATCGCATTTATCTGGAAAATTTTTATGATCCTTCCACAACGGTTTTGCCCGCAATGCTGACCGTTGGTTGTGGTGTGATCGTGTATATTGTAGGCTGGATGCTGCTCATCGGTTTTGGTGATACCTTGCCAATACCGGGGAATTGGGTGATTCTCTATTCTCTGTACGGCATCGTCGTCTGTATGGTTGTTTTGACACTTCTTGTAAATGGCGCTGTGATCGGTTCCCAGCAATGATGGAGGGTATATATGCCTAAAGTAGTCGGCGTAGTGTTGATCTTTTTGGTTTTTCTGGTGGGATGCAGTCAGGGGCAGCCAACGAGTACGCCTAGCACCATACCGCCCACGAATGCCCCTAATGCCGAGGTTGTGAACACACCTGGTAGCTTCTCACAAGGAGATACGCCTACCCCGCCCCCGGCTTTCGCCCCGACTTTGCCGCCAACATGGACGCAAACGGCAAGCCCAACTTTGCCATTTACAGCGACCGAAACCCCAGGCACACCGACTCCCACACTCGATCTCACTAACATGGCGATGATTCAAAATCCGACGGCAGTTGTATGCACGAGCTTCCGAGTTCTCTTTGAGGAGTCGTCAGTATCGTTTCCGCGTGGGACGAACCCGCGCGTTTCGTGGACACCCGTGTTGGATGCATTGGGTTATCGCGTAACCTTGCTCAACGAAAAGCGCGATATGTTGGTCTTGACGATCATTGCGGAGACGACGATCGATTTTGCGGCGGAGACATTTGAGTTTGAGAAATCCTATTTCTGGGAAGTGCGCCCGATCAATCGGGAGGGAAACCAACTTTGCGCAGCGGCAGGTGGAGCGCTCATCCCAACGGGATAGAGTTTTACGTCGTCATGACTATGCCAAGATCAGGTTTAACTTATGATCTTGGCATAGTAGAAACGCCTCAGGAAGCCTGCTTAAGCAGGCTTCGCTTCAATCCGTGTGCAAGACGTAGGTTTCAAACGCTTCGGCTGTCCACGGTAGGGCAGGCTTGAAGAATTGGGTGTAAATGGCTTCCGCATAGACACGGATTTCATATTGAGCGTCGGAAGCCATTCGCAGGTTGATCCAGTTCATCAAATTGAGGGCATCCACGCTCATGACCCATGTATAGTAGACGCTGAAACCGGGCAAGAATAAACGCGCCATTTCTTTGGAGACGCCGGTCGCCAATGCTTTTTCGTATAGGCGATACCCTTCGGCATAATGCGCCATAAGTTCTTGGGTGAGGATGGCACCATCCTCAGCTTCTAACTGTCCTTCACTGGCTTGTTTATTATTTTTTGATTGTTTGCGCCACACCGAAGGCACGTAGAAATCGTCTTCCTCAAATGGGGTGTAACGACCGGATTGGGCGTTGGCATTCATGAAGTGAAAGGTGCGATGACGTACCCACTGCCAATAGGTGATCAACGGGGCGCGCGTGCGAAACTTGAATTTCACCATCTCGAACGGGCTGGTATGGTGGTTGCGCAAGAGATAGAAGAGCAGTTTTTTGTCGGCTTCTTCGCCTTTGCTTTCCCCAAGAAAGCTCACCCGTGCGGCGTTGACTATCGAAAGATCGCCGGAAACACCCGTCAGTGGGTGGGGCATCATGTCCAATAATTCAACAAAGCCTTTGTCGAGCAGGTCAACACGGCGACCCATCAATTCAATAGTCAAAGTTTTTCCTTTTTGCTGACATAAAAATGGTGGTCATTGGGCAAAAGCTGAGATATGCGCCGCTTACACAAAATATTGTAGAGCGCGGCGTATTCGTTCCTCAAAATCATTGGGCAGGTCGGCAGGTAGAGATGCCAGAGCAGCTTGGGCTTCGGCTGCACTGTACCCAAACCCGGTGAGCGCTTCTAAGACATCGCGGTTGACATCATTAAAGGGCGCGCTAGGGATGAGACCGTCTGCGCCTTTGAGTTTGTTTTTCAACTCAAACACCAGTTTTTCAGCCATTTTTTTGCCGATCCCGGGGACGCGCGTCAACATATCGGGTTGTCCGGTGGTTACGGCTATACGAATGGCATCACCGCTCATGGTGCCCACGATTGCCATGCCTAATTTGGGCCCCACACCTGTCACCGAGGTCAACGTCAAGAACAGATCGCGCTCGGTCGTGGTGGCGAAACCAAATAGGGTGATCGCATCTTCGCGCACAATCATTTCGGTGAACAGATGAATCTCATCACCATCGCGCGCGACGAATGTGGTGCGCGGGATGAAGACTTTATAGCCGACCCCATTGACGACGACGACCACATAGTCACTGCCCACAAAGGCGACATTTCCTTGCAAACTTGCGATCATGTCCAATTCCCTTCTTCATTTTCGGTGCTAAAGTGCGCGCCATGAATATCGGTGATGGCGATGGCGAGCGCATCGGCGGCGTCATCAGGTTGGGGGATGGTTTCTAAATTTAATAGCATCCGCACCATTTCTTGCATCTGTGGCTTTTTGGCACCACCATAGCCGGCAATCGATTGTTTGATGAAGTTGGGTTTATATTCGTAAATGGGCAATCCGGCTTGAACGAGCGCCAACAAAATCACGCCACGTCCTTGGGCAACCGTGATGGCAGTGGTGATATTTTTGCCGAAAAACATCTCTTCGACGGCAGCACGATCCGGTTTGTACTCGTGAATAATCGCTGTCAATTGATCAAAGATCATCTGCAAGCGTCCCGGCATCGGCATTTTAGAGGGGGTGGTGATTACGCCATACTCAACGGCTTGGAGAGAACCATCAGCGAGTTCTCTGACCAAGCCGTAGCCCACTATCGCCGTGCCGGGGTCAATGCCCAAAGTCAACATTAAGCGGTCTCGAAGGCGGAGAGGATTTCATCCGTGAGCATCAGGTTGGAGGCGACGGTTTGTACGTCATCCAAGTCTTCGAGGTCACTCATGAGTTTCATGTTTTGAATGGCTTTTTCGACCTCGGCTTCAGCTTCAGTTTTTGCGATCCATTTGAGACCAGCTTCGCTAATAACATAGCCCTCGGTATTCAGGGCTTCTTCAACCGCGCCGAACATTTCGCGCGGGGTATACACGATGATGACGCCATCTTCGTTGATCACATCATCCGCGCCCGCTTCGGCAGCGACCATGAAGACGTTATCGAAGTCAAGGTTTTCACCTTCTAGCTCTAAGGTGCCTTTTTGCTCAAATTGCCATGCGACCGCACCCGCCGAAGCCATGCTGCCGCCGGCGCGATTGAAGACTCGTTTGACATCGGCGATAGTGCGATTTTTATTGTCGGTCAAAGTGTCGATAATGAAAGCAATACCATCCGGTCCATACCCTTCATAGGTGATTTCTTCCATATTGTCGCCTTCACCTTTGCCCGTGCCGCGTAACAATGCGCGCTCGATGTTGTCTTTCGGCATGTTTTCGCCTTTGGCTTTGGCGATAGCGAGTTTGAGCCGGGGATTTGAGGACTCGTCTCCGCCGCCTTCACGCGCCGCGACGGTGATGTCGCGGGCAAGACGGGTGAAGATTTTGCCGCGTTTGGCATCTTCTACGCCCTTGCGACGTTTAATTGTGGACCATTTACTGTGACCAGACATAATCGGTTACTCCAAGTACGCCACACGTTGTTTGAGGGGTAATTATACCCCCGCAAGGGCATGTTTCCGTAGACTGAGTGTGGCATGTGTTATAATTTTGAGGGTAAATATGACGTAAACTTACTGTGGTGGGCTGTACTGATGACTTCACAAACGATTAATTCGCCAGAATTTCCGGCGACGTTGCAAAATCGACAAAACCTCGCTTGGGGGATAATGTTGGTCGCGTTCTCTTGCTTTTGTGTTTTGGGTACGCTGTTGGTCATGGGTGTCCATTATTTCGTTTTTCAATCGACAGTGCTGATTCAAGCTGAATTGCAGGTGAGCCGAGGGACTGCGATTTTTATAGGTTCCGATTTGTTTGAACGGGCTGTGCAGAATACGCGCGATCTTGAAGCGAACGGCATTGTCACGACTGACGCGCAATCTCAAGCCATGATCTCGTTTCGCGATCCATATCAAGAGGGCATGGTCATCGCCAGTTTGACTGTTGAAAATGGCGCGTCAGTCACTACTCGGCAATTTATTCGTCCACGTTTTGATGTCAGTGCCGAGAGTTACTGGATTCATCTGATCAATGTTGAAGGAGAATTTGATCTCGCAGTCCTGCCCTCGGTGACACGCCCATTGGTCGTTACGGTGGATACCTCATCTGGGGCTTCGGCGCGTTTTTCGAGCGAAGGACGGTATGAATTGAACATCACCGAGTCACAAATGGAAATTGTGAATTATGACGGTGATGCTTTAGTGGTGGCTTCGGAGCGGCGTAGTTATCCGATTCCGCCGGGGCAGCGTGCGATTTTACAACTTGACGAGTCGCGAACGCTCACTTATGCACCCGCTTACGCGAATCTTTTAGGCAATTCGGGGTTATCCCTTACCAACGTGATCGATTTTAATGCCCTTTCGGAACAAGTGCTGCCGTTGGTGTGGCGGTGCAATAATTGGCAGGATAGCGGGCCTACGGGACAGTATGGCGTGACGATGGAAGATGGACGATCCTCGCTCCGTCTCTTTCGTGGTGATGGTGCCGAATCGCATGGCGAGACGGTCTGTGTGCAGGGGTACAGCACAGCACAGGGGTTAGACGTGTCGATGTTTACCTACTTGTCAGTGCGCACTACCTTCAAAATAGCATCGCATTCGTTGAGCGCCTGTGGCATTGTCGGGAGTGAATGCCCTTTGATGTTGCGCATCGATTATTATCCGTTGGAAGGCGATACGATCCAAACTTGGTATCACGGATTTTATGCTTATCAGAACCCCAATTTGGATTTTCTCAAAAAATGTGATAGCTGTGCTGAGAACCACGAGGTGATCAATGCTGGACGCTGGTATACCTATGACAGCGGCAACTTTATCGCATCCTTGCCGCCAGCACAGCGTCCTAGAGCAATTCTGAATATGCGCCTCTATGCGTCGGGGCACGAATATGAGGTGTTTGTCAGTGATATTGGTTTGTTTGTGGATCAAGCCGCGATTCCGCTACCCAATATCGAGACCCCATCCACTGGGTGAGGCGGATGATGGACGCGGCGCTTCGTTGCGCCTGATCGTACCTGCTGTTATACTGCCAAACGAAACTGTAGACGGGCGGAGCTGCCATTTATGTTCGGCATTGAAGATACAAATGGTCTTTTAACAGTTGCTGCGCTCTATGGGGGCGTGGTAGTGATTGCGTTTTGGTTGGCGATGGTGGTGTGGTCGGTGCGCGATATGCGCGCACGGTCACGCGATACTCTGGGGCAGATCGCGGTTGGATTGCTGGTTTTTGGGCTAAACTTGCCCGGCTTGCTTATCTATTTGTTTTTACGCCCGCGCGAGACTCTTTCTGAAGCCTATGAGCGTTCGCTTGAAGAAGAGGCATTGCTCCAAGAAATTGAAGAAAAACCCAGTTGTCCGGGGTGCAAGCAGCGTGTCAGCGAGGAATGGCAAGCGTGTCCTCATTGCCACACGCGCCTTAAGCGTCCGTGTGCGCGCTGTGGGCATATGCTGGAACTAAGTTGGGATATGTGCCCCTACTGTGTGACGCCGGTCGCTGGGCGGGCAGAGCATGTCCAAGCGGCTTATGCCTATGAGCAACCGGCACAGAACAACGCTTGGTCTGAACCCACGAATTACCGTCCACAAACTCAAGCACTTGAATTTGTGGACGGTGACGATCTATAAACTTTGATGCCTTTAGGCATCAAGTTCGTTTTGTTCCCCGATGCGGTGTACCTTGAGGAAATTGGTTTGTCCCCCAATGCCGAAGGGTACGCCAGCGATGATGACAATCTGATCGCCTAAATCGACCAATTGTTCCGAGTGAGCGGCACGCACTACAACCCCGATCATTTCGTCAATTGATTTGAATTCGGGAACGAGGAGTGGCACGACGCCCCATGTCAACGCCATGCGGCGATAAGTGAGTTCATTAGGCGTGACGCACAAGATCGGCGTGCGCGGACGTTCTCTGGCGACACGCCGTGCCGTATACCCGGATAGGGTAGATGTCACAATGGCTTTACACGATAGCGTATCGGCGATTTGACAGGTCGCTTGGCTGATGGCGTCGGAGACGCTTTCAAGCTCTTCAGCATTGCTTGTGATGCCCGCAAACGTTTTGGGATGGGTCAGCGGAATGATGTTGCGTTCGGCAATGGCTGCGATGTTGACCATCGTTTCGACGGCACGAACAGGGTAGTGACCGGAGGCGGTTTCGTTGCTAAGCATGACCGCATCAGTACCATCAAGAATAGCATTATAAACATCGCTGGCTTCGGCGCGCGTGGGGCGCGGATTATCGACCATCGAGTTTAACATCTGAGTGGCGGTGATAACGGGTTTTGATGCCGCATTGCACAGGCGAATAATGCGCTTCTGGTGAAAGGGCACTTCTTCGGCTGGGGTTTCGACGCCCAAGTCACCACGCGCGACCATCACACCATCACTGGCGGCGATGATCTTCTCGATATTTTCCAGCGCTTCGTGTTTCTCGATCTTGGCGATGATTGCGGCTTCGCCACCCATGTGACGGATGAGCCAACGCATCTCGCGGATATCGTCTTCGCTACGCACGAATGACATGGCAATGTATTCGGTATTCTTCGAGATGGCAAATTCGACATCTTCGCGATCTTTGTCGGTGATGGCGGAAAGGGTGAGGCGGGCGGTGGGCGCGCTGACCCCTTTGCGGCTGGTGAGGTCACCGGGCACAACGACTTCACACACAAGCGTGCGTCCACTGACGGAATTGACTACAAATTCCATCTTGCCATCATCCAAGAGCAGTTGCATCCCCGCTTTAATGTCGCGGACGAATTCTGGATGAGGCAGTTGCACCACATTGTTGGTGCCATCGGCAGGATCAAGCGTCAGCGTAATGGGATCGCCAATTTTAAGCGTAATTGGCTCGTTGGCGATTTTGCCGATACGAATCTTTGGTCCTTGGATATCGCAGAGAATTGCCACGACGACATTTTCTTCGGCGGCGATCCGGCGTACTGCGTCGATTGTATGGCTATGAGTCGCATGGTCACCATGCGAAAAATTAATGCGCGCTACATCTAAGCCGGTGCGAATGATTTGGCGTAAAATACCTTCATCATACGAAGTTGGTCCAATCGTTGCGACGATCTTGGTGCGTTTTCCGTTGATACGGCTTCTAATCACGGCAGAACCTTTCAAAGACGAAGGGCAAGGATAGCTGGCTTTAGAGATCGAGATTTAAGTTGCTAAATGCCGAGAGACCGGCATATCGAGCAGCGCTACCCAGTTCTTCTTCGATACGAAGCAACTGATTGTATTTTGCCACGCGGTCGGTACGGGCAGGCGCGCCAGTTTTAATCTGTCCAGCGTTCATGGCTACTGCCAGATCCGCGATGGTGGTGTCTTCAGTTTCGCCGCTACGGTGGCTGGAAATGACGGTCATGCCGTGACGCTGGCTCAGTTGAGCGGCGGCGAGCGCTTCGGTCAGCGAGCCGATTTGATTGAGTTTGAAGAGCAAGGCGTTGGCGGCTTTTTCTTTGATGGCGCGGCGGACTTTTACGGTGTTGGTGACCAAAAGGTCATCGCCGACGATTTGAACGCGATCCCCGACAGCAGCCATCAACCGTGACCAATTTTCCCAGTCGTTTTCTGCCAGACCATCTTCAAGTGAGATAATCGGATACTGGTTGATCCAATCGATCCAGAAACCAACAAGTTCTTCGCCGGTGAGGACGCGCCCTTCGATGTCGAGATGGTATTTGCCGTCCTTATAGATTTCGGAAACGGCGGGATCGAGCGCGATACGGATTTGATCGCCGGGGGTGTAGCCGGCTTTGACAATGGCTTCCATGATGATGTCGAGCGCGGCTTGATTAGAACCCAAGCTGGGTGCAAAACCACCTTCGTCGCCAACGGCGGTGCTGTGTCCTTTGCTATGCAAGATCGACTTCAACGCCTGATAAATTTCGACACCCCATTGCAGTCCTTCGCGAAACGTGCTGGCTCCGACAGGCATGACCATGAACTCTTGAAAGTCGGTACTGCCGGCTGCGTGCTTGCCGCCATTCATGATGTTCATCATGGGTACGGGCAGGACATGGGCATGAACGCCGCCCAAATAGGCATATAAGGGCAGGTCAACCGAGTTTGAGGCTGCTTTGGCAACCGCGAGCGAAACGCCGAGGATGGCGTTTGCGCCGAGATTGCTCTTGTTGGGGGTGCCATCAAGGTCAAGCATCCGATAATCCACTTCGATTTGATTCAGCGCGTACATGCCCTCTAGCGCCTCGGCAATGGGTCCATTAACCGCCTGTACCGCACGGGTGACGCCTTTACCGCCAAATCTACCTTTGTCCCCGTCGCGAAGCTCTAAGGCTTCATGTTCCCCAGTAGATGCACCGCTAGGGACAATGGCGCGCCCAAAAGCCCCATCAGCTAGGGTGACTTCAACTTCAACAGTCGGATTACCACGCGAGTCCAGAACTTCTCGTGCTTGAATTTGCTCAATGATCGACATTGCGGCGTCCTTTCGTGTGTGCCACTCTCAGAATTCGGATTGTCAGCGCCACCTCGCGCTGTCACCCTGTGGTTTCGCAAAGTTTTGATGAGACCGTATCAATGATACCTCTTTTATTTTCATTCGCACGGCGTAATTGATCTGCAATGGCAAGTCGGGTCGTTGTAGAATAAACATGATGTGAATTAGAGAATTGTAGACCCCTATGACTCGGCGTTCTGTTTATCTGGATCATTCCGCGACAACCCCGACTGATCCGCGTGTGGTTGAGGCGATGCTGCCTTACTTTTATGATGATTTCGGCAATGCTTCGTCTGCACATGGCGTAGGGCGGCGTGCCGAACGCGCTATCGAGGACGCGCGCGAGACGATGGCACGCATTTTTCATTGCCAGCCCAAAGAGATCGTGTTCACAAGTGGTGGCACGGAAAGCGATAATTTGGCGGTGCGCGGCGTAGCTTGGGCGCACCGAGAACGCGGTTTAGGTGCGCACCTTGTGACCACAAGCATTGAACACAGTGCTGTTTTGAAAACCGTGCAGCAGTTGACGGCATTGATGGGTTTTGAGAATAGCGTGTTGGCGGTGGATCGCGATGGCATGGTCGATGGTGAAGTGTTGGCGTATGCTTTGCGCCCAGACAGCGCGCTCGTCAGCGTAATTTATGCCAATAATGAGGTTGGGACGATTCAAGCACTGCCGCAACTGGCGGCACATACTCGTCAAAAAGAGGTGCTTTTTCATACAGATGCCGTGCAAGCTGCCGGACAACTGCCACTTGATGTGACCCTACTTGGTGCAGATTTGGTCAGTATTTCGGCACACAAGTTTTATGGCCCCAAAGGGGTGGGCGCGCTTTATGTGCGGGATGGGGTACAAATAGCGCCATCCCAAAGCGGCGGCAGTCACGAGGGCAATCTGCGCGCGGGGACTTCGAATACACCGGGCATTGTCGGCATGGCGAAAGCTTTGCAAATTGCTACCGAACAAATGGAGGAATCAACAGCACTCTATCGCCGTTTACGGGATCAGCTCATTGATGGGGTGCTGAGCCGAATCTCGGATGTGCTGTTGACGGGGCACCCTCAACAGCGGTTGCCGTCCCATGCTAGTTTTGTGATCGAGGGGATCGATAGCAATAATCTATTGATGCACCTTGACCTGAAAGGGGTGATGGCGAGTAGCGCCTCGGCGTGCAAGACCGGTAATCCAGAACCATCGGAAGTGCTGTTAGCGATGGGGTATCCGTATCCGTTGGCGATGGGTAGTGTTCGTTTCAGTGTTGGGCGGTCAACGACTGAAGCCGATATTGCCTACACGCTAGACACGCTTGTTGCAGCGGTGGAACGACTCCGAAAATTGCGTCTCCAGCCGAGTGCAGTGTGATGTTGAACGCAATAAACAAGAAGGGAATGCTCCTTGATGAAACCTATTCATGAGACTCGCGTGGTCGTTGCCATGAGCGGCGGTGTCGATAGTTCGGTCGCGGCGGCGCTTTTGGTCGAACGTGGTTATGAAGTCATCGGCATGATGATGCGGTTGTGGTCAGAAGAGACGGTCGCGGGCGGCGCGCATAATCGCTGTTGTACCCCGGATCAGATGGCGGACGCACGCCGGATTGCGGATAAACTGGGCATTCCGTTTTATGTTCTTGATACGAAAGATGTCTTTCGGGGTACGGTAGTTCAATTTTTTATCGATCAGCATCGTCAGGGTGTTACCCCCAATCCGTGTATTGAATGCAATCGCCATATTCGGTTTGAATACCTGCTTAATAATGCGCTGGCGCTAGAAGCGGATTATTTGGCAACTGGGCATTATGCGCGGATTGAACAGAATTCGCAGGGGATCTATAGCCTTAAAAAAGGGCTGGATGACGCCAAAGATCAAAGCTATGTTTTGAGCGTGATGGGTCAAACCCAATTGTCGCAAACGATGTTCCCAGTGGGCGAATACCCCAAGCCGGAAGTGCGCAAAATCGCCGAACGTTTTGGGTTGCCGACGGCATCGAAGCAGGACAGCCAAGATTTATGTTTCTTGGGGGACAATGACTATCGGCGTTTTTTGCGGGAACATGCCCCTGATGTGATGGTGTCTGGCCCGATTGTCCGGCGCGATGGACAGGTTATCGGTGAGCATGGTGGTTTGGCAAATTACACGATAGGGCAGCGACGCGGGTTGGGGATCACGTCGGCAGATCCGCTGTATGTGATCGGCGTGAATGCACAAACCAATACCTTGATCGTTGGCGTTCTGGATGAATTAGGCGGGCGAGAGCTGACTGCTAAGCGTGTCAATTGGGTGCATGGCGCGCCCCCCGAACAACAATTTCGTGCTGGGGTGAAGATTCGGTATAAGGCGCAACCGATGCCCGCTGAAGTGACCGTGCTGCCCGATCAGCGGGTGCATATCGTCTTTGATAGCCCATTGCGTGATATTACGCCGGGTCAGGGTGCTGTCCTGTATGATGGCGATATCTGTTTGGGCGGTGGGTTAATCGAACGCGCGCCCCAACCTTTAGACGGGTTGCCGTAATAGCATCGTAAATTCGGTGCTGAACAACAGCAGAATAATCGTGGCGATGACGATGTACTGACCATAGGGTAATGGCGTAAATATGCTGTATCCGGTGCGCGATAAAAAGCGCGCGCCGATCCATAGAAGCGCCCCAAATGCACCGAGGAAAACAGTCAAGAACATCGTTGGGATGAGGGGTTGCCAGCCGAGTATAAAACCCGACAAGGTGATCAGCATGACATCCCCATATCCGAAAGCGACCTCATCAGTGGAATGCCCGCGCACGATGCCGCTGACATACACGAACAAGAAACCGCCGAGGTATAACCCGAAGAAGACTACGAATCCGACAGCACCGCCGATCAAAGCGGTTTGCAGATCGGCTCCATAGTCGGTGATGGCAGCGTCAATGAGCGCCAAAATACACGAGGGGATGATCACTACAAACAAGATCAGACGGTGTTCTAGGTCGATGATGGTGATGAGTGAGAAAATCGCCATATACGCCAACCAAAACAGCAGTTGTAATGCCGACATTTTGGGATCATCGGCACTGGCGATGACGGCAAGGCTCATCAGAAACGCCGTGAGAAGCTCCGTCGCGGGATAGCGCCATGTGAGTTTTTCGCCACTAGGGGCGGTTCGTTTATTGAAAAGATAGGCGGTGATCCCCAGCCATGCAGTGATCGGGCGAGGTGAGCCGTCTGGGTAACGGGGCGGGAAAAGTGGTGAGCGCCGGTTGGGCAGGTCATCCGCCAAGATATTGACGATGCCGCCGATAAAAATTCCAACGATGGCTACAACAATGATTTCAATGAGCATTCCAGCGGCTCCCAATGTAACTCATATAAACCTAAACCTCTATGCGCTTGTCTTCAAGGGACGGGCAATGGGGCAGGGGGTAGCAAATAAAGGGCGGTTGCGATGACAACTGCGAAGGCAATGAGGGTGCCTAAGAGGATCGTAAAATGTTGAGATCGGGTAGGGGATGGGGTTGGTGGCGGCGGACGGATGGCATCATGCGAGATCTCAATTCGTTCGATTACACCCGCTCCAATCGACCACGCGGCGACCGCGGGACTCATTGGGTTTTGCAATCCGACAATGACTGAAAGCGCATCGGGATATGTGGCAAGACGGATATCGGTCGGTGATGGGATGGCAGCCCCTTTGGGGTGGGAATGATAGAAACCGATCAGCATGTCATCAGATTGCGCTAATTTCGATATGACCGATACCAGTACCCGATCATCGATTCTGAAGGTAGTTTCGGTATTTTCGGCGATATTGGGCACAGGGATCACCCGTTTTACCTGTGCCAATCCATGCTCAATACTGCCGATGAGAATCCCACAAGCTTCATGCGGTCTTTTTTCAAGAGCATGTTCAACCAGCGCATGGCGCAAGTCATGGGGTAGCCAGAGCATCCGAATCATACGTCGGAAGTTTCGGAATCGTCTGGCACCACAAAGGTGATGACTTTGCGGTCTTGGGGGGGATTGCGCGTTTCGTAATACAAATCTGCCGTCAATGTATAGGTTCCAGCGGGTTCGGGAATGCCGCGTAGGTGCATGGTAAATTCCATGTCGTGGTGCATCGTTTCGATGATGCTCAGTTCTGCGGCGACCTGCCCAGACTCCGTGCGGGCGGTCAACAGCAGATTAGGGCGTTCCTCAAATAAACTGACGACAATATGAATATAAACCCGAAAACGATCAGGATAGACGACATGCTCTATCTCATCGATGTGGACTTCGTGTTTGGGCAGGGGCGCATGATCAAACAATTGCATGTTCATAAATGATGGGTCTTCGACCTTTTTGAACGAATTTACAGGTTTTTCTGCATGTCGCGCAGGGTTTGCAAGGCATGATCGAAATGTGCTGCTTGGACAAGGATATGATCGCGCGTGAAGGATGCAAAGGGCATGATCGGGATGCCGGCTTCGGCAAGGCTACGGGCGATCAATGCCATAAAGCCGATAGTATCCAATTCTGTAACCACATCAAAGGTGATCAGTCGATAGATTGGGGATGCTAACTCGTATTCTCGGAAACGGTCGCGAAAATCTTCAACCAAGTCGTGGGGAATTACGAGTGAGACTTCGTGCCGATCTACGATCATGGCGCTAAATGGCTCGCCTACTTGAGCAATCACACCTGCCGCTGCCATGATACCATTGGCTGGCAACCGAATTAAGGCGTATTGCGAGTCATCTGTTTCGAGCAATGCTTTTTTCAAAAGTTCATGAGTAGTGGGCATGGTTTACTCGTCGAATTGATAGGTTGCTTCAGCGTAATAGCGAACTTGGCGGTTTTCAAGCTTATGTTGTAACCAAATTTGCAGAGATTTGTTTTTTTCAGACAAGCTATTCTTGGGGTCACGCAATAGGTGCAATGGATAATTGACGCGAATAGCGCGTCCATGAACGATATGTCGGCTGATGCCGGGGGGCAAGAACGCGCCCTCTTGGGCGGCGATGATGATATCTGTTGGATGATAGCTAGGGAATAGCACAAATGCGAGGGCTTGAGGGTAAAGCTGCCACACTTCATTGGGGTCAGCGCTGGCAGTGCGATTTAACGTGGCGTTTTGCTGGTAAATAGCGACAAACTCGCGCAATATGGCATTGCGTTCGTGTAGTGATACGCTTGGGGCGTCTACGCGCATTTCGGGGTGATCCGGAAATAAGATGCGAACGCTGGCGGCGGGGTCAAAGTCGTGCGCGGATGTGACGGTGCGAAGTCGAGAAAGCTGATCACGAAAAGCTTCGCCATGCCAATGGCTGATCACATGGTGCCAAGACCTTAACTCTACTTGACCACTGTCATAGCTGACTACTTGCACCAACATGTGCGCAAAGCCGAGGGCATTAAAGGAGTGAACCCGATTGGCACCGTCTAAAATGACAAACTGGTCATCCCCAATCGGCGCGACCAACGGCGGATTGATAATGGTTGGTTCCAATCTCAATCGTTCGATCAGTGGGGAAGAACGCTGGTTGTCATGCTCTTCGTGAGCATGAAGGTGACTGGTTTCGACAATTCTTAAGTCGGGTGTTGGAGAATGGGCTGAATGACTCATGACGGTTTCACTTCACATGCACAAAACTTTGTTAAGATTATCACGCTCACTAGCTTGTGACAATAATTGGGGGAGATATGGGTGCCCAAGATCAAGGTGCCAATGCAGTGCAAGGGCGTTGGATGACAATCCCGCGTACCTTGATTTTCATTTTCAATGGCGATGATGTGTTGTTGATGAAACGTGCCCCACATAAACGGGTATTCCCCAACCGCTACAATGGGGTGGGCGGGCATGTTGAACGGGATGAGGATGTGTGGACGAGCGCACGGCGCGAGATCAAAGAAGAGACGGGACTCGATGTTCTTGATTTGAAGCTATGTGCGGTTTCAAATATTGATGCGGGAGCGGAAACAGGTATAGTGCTTTTCACATTCACCGCGCAAAGTGCGTCGCGCGAAGTACTCATTGATGGGGATGAAGGAACTTTACATTGGATTCCGCTGGCAGACCTTGAGCGCTATGATCTGGTTGAAGATGTTTTGTTCATTTTACGCCGACTTGTCGATATGACGATTGAATCCCCACCGCTGTTTTACCACGTCAGTTATAATGATGAGGATCAAATTGTGATGAAAGCAAGGGGGGATTAAGCGCACAATGTCGGAATTTCACGAAAAAACACAGGCGGAAAATACTGAATCTTCATCCGCATCTAGCGCGGAAGTTGGCTTATCACGACGGCGCAATCCAGTGCAACGCTTGGGGTGTGGGACAGCACTGATTATTTGGTTTTTGCTGTTATTGACTCCTTGCTTTTTGCTGACACTGGCGGTTCAGCAAGAGATCGTCATTACGACGGGTAGTCTGCCGGGGCAACAATTCCGTATTTATCTCATTTCGGAGGCGATGCAGCGGGGGGTTGTGGTCTCAAATTCGAGGATTGTTGGTCGTCAGAGCGAAACTAATTCCTGCCTTGAAACCCATGTGCGCTATCTTTTATGGACAGGAATCGCAGAATCAAGCACTTATTGTGAATGTTTTAGCCGGACGGATGTCGCAAATGAATGGATTGCTGGCATGGCGACTACGGGCATATGCGAGGAATAAAAGGGGATGGATTTTCTTCAGACATTAGAGCCGAATGGGGTATTGCTAGCGGTTGGGTTGGGCTGTGTTTGTTGTCTCGTATTGATCATCCTCGCTTTTGGTATTCAGATCATCGGCACAGTGATAGGCTTTCTCACCCATATCATTGAGTTGGTTTTTGGTATTCTGGGCGCGGGACCTATCCCCGGATGTGGTTGTGTGCTGGTGTTTGGGGGATGCGGCACCTTGCTGGTTATTGGTTATTTACTCGTATCAGCAGTGAATGGCTGTGACATCAACCCTACGAATTTTTGCACGCTCATTGGTCGCTGATGTGAACGCTGTCCAGTAAAAGGTCAATGATTTGTTCTGGCGTGCGGGCAATCAGGACATCGGCAGTAGTCAATGCCTCGATTTTGGCAGCGGCGGTGGTTTGTTGGGTGGTGACCACCGCGCCGGGATGCCCGATCCGAATTCCGGTTGGGATTGCCCGCCCAGCAATATAGGCGACAATCGGTTTGGTCATGTGAGCTTTGATGAAATTAGCTGCCTCAATTTCGCTGGTGCCGCCACTTTCACCGATGAGAACAATGCTGGAAGTGTCATGATCTTCCTCGAAGAGTGCCAAAATATCGACAAAGGTGGTCCCTACCACAGGATCCCCCCCCACGCCCACAAAAGTGGATTGCCCAATATTGGCTTTGCTCATCAGCGTCATCACATCATAAGCCAAGGAACTGCTGCGGGCAACCACTCCAACTTTGCCCGGCGTTAGGGCGAGATTGGGTACAATGCCGGCATAAGATTGATGAGGTGTCACGATACCGGGTGAATTGGGTCCGATGAGGCGGGTTTTGCCTTCTTTTCGGAGATGGGTGCAAAGTTTTAAGGTGTCGACAATAGGAATGCCTTCGGTGACACAAACGATAAGTTCTACGCCGGCATCTGCGGCTTCATAAATGGCATCAATGGCGGAAGCGACGCCGACGAAAACAATGGTGGCGTTGGCTCCTGTGGCTTGAACGGCGGTACGCACATTGTCGAAAACGGGAATGCCTTTTAGCCAATCCCCACCTTTTTCGGGGGTGACACCGCCGACGATGCGCGTTCCCGCTTCGAGCATTTTAAGCGTGTGACGACTGCCTTCACGTCCGGTGATACCTTGAATGAGAAAATTGGTGTCGGCGTTGATGAGTATGCTCATGACGGGCTGTCCGTCAGCTTCAGAATGAGTTGATGGCGCATGTCATCGAAAGTCGACGCTGTGACGAGAAGATCTGAGTCATTGGCACTGTAGGCATTCAACACTTGATAAGCAGTGTCGAGATTTGCACCCCCTAAGCGGACAATCATCGGTATTGTGATTTGATGATGGGCAATAATTCGCAAGATCGTATCCGCAATATGTAGTCCGGTATCTTTTGTACAGAAGAAATTGATAACGATGGCGCGTGTCGATTGGTGCAGTAACGTGAAAGCTTTATCGATGGCTTGATAGGTGAGTTCGCCATCAATATCAATGATGCTGCCAATTCCACACAAATTGGTGAGATCATTGATGATATCGGCAGTTGCCATCGCCAAGCCTGTGCCATTGGCAATACAAGCAACATCGCCGAGACAATTGGTGGTATGAATCCGCGCCTCCATGCCGGGACTGGTTTCGGAGTCGAGTACAGGGCTGGTAACGAGTTTTTGGATTTCATTTTGACGGTAGAGGGCATTGTCATCGATATGGAGTCTGCCCCCCAACGCGATAAGGCGACTCTGTGGCGGCATCGTTAAGGCTAGGGGCAAGATCCTCGCGCTTAGGGCATCGCAGCCGATAAAACACTGATACAGTTTGAGCGCGATATCGATAAAGCTGTTCCAATACTGACTAGATAAATCTAGCTTACTTGCCAAATACCGAGCTTGGAAAATTTGCACACCCAAAAAGGGATCGATCACTTCGCGAAAGAATTCTGCGCTCCCGATTGGTTTTGCGGCGAGGATCATGGCATTTTGGGAACGATCAAATTCAATAGCGAGGGCGTATTCCGCCTGAATCGGACTCCATGGTTCAACCAAAAGGTGGCGCACTGCAAGCCCACCCACCGTTGAATTCAACAAGTCTGTAGCGATCTGTTCGGCTTCGGCAGGGGAGTGCGCTTTCCGAAAAACACGCTCGTCGCTGAG
>JBBRTY010000008.1:0-46060 GCA_038248285.1 Aggregatilineales bacterium | reverse complement strand
GCTTCCTCACCGATGCTGATGAACTGGAACTAGACGCGGTTGCCGATGACGCGCCGGACTGGTTGGCGGACTTGGCACCAGCGGCGATGGCACCTGTGAGCATGGCGGACAGCTTCCTGACGGATGCCGATGAATTGGAACTAGACACGGTTGCCGATGACGCGCCCGACTGGTTGGCGGACTTGGCACCAGCGGCGATGGCACCCGTGAACATGGCGGACAGCTTCCTCACGGATGCCGATGAACTGGAACTAGACGCGGTTGCCGATGACGCGCCGGACTGGTTGGCGGACTTGGCACCTGCGGCGGCACCTGTGAGCATGGCGGATAGCAACGATGAACTTGAAGGTGCTGCCGACAGTGAAGATGACCTTGACTGGCTGGCAGACTTGGCACTTGTGGGTGAAATGTCGGCGTTATCCGTCGATATTCTGATCGAAAACGACGGCGAAGATGACCTCGCCACGTTAGAAGCCGCCGATAAAATCCCGGAATGGTTATCAGAAGCAACGCCTGTGCCCATGACCTCAAGCGTGTCTGATGACGACTTGAACGAGTCCGACGAGTTTGATTGGATGAGTGAAGAGGGGGATTTGGTCGTGCCGGATGCGTTGGGGCTTGATCTTGAAGATCAGTCGGTCAGCGATTCGGCATGGGCAATGCCTAGCGCCAGTTCAAGCAATCTTGATGATACGTTGATCTTTAACCCGATGCTTGACCTTACGGCAAAATCCCAAGTACCCCCCAAAGATATGGGTCAAGAAGAGGATGCGGACGAGTTTGACTTCGAGGATGCCGAATCGGTTGTCGCGGTGACAGAATCCGCTGAAGATGACGAGTTTGACTTCGAGGACGCCGAACCGATTGTCGCGGTGACAGAATCTACCGAAGATGACGAGTTTGACTTCGAGGACGCCGAACTGGTTGTCGCGGTGACAGAATCTACCGAAGATACCTTTAACGATGGGTTTGAAGAAGATGTTGCCCCGACACCTGCTGAGAATGCCCCCGACTGGCTTAATGCAATGGTGCCCGGTATTGAAGTAGACTATCAAGAACAAGAAAACATGCTGCCGGACGAGGAATTTGCCTTAGATGAACAAGAACAGATTGGTGAGGCAAATGAACGTAGCGCGAGTGAATTTGGGTGGCTGGTGAACATTGTCGAAGAAGAGTCCAGCCCGATGGTGATGCCTGCCGCGTCTACTGCTCGTTTTACTTTTTCGCGACCACCTGCATGGATGCGTGCGACAACGCCCCCATCAGATGACGATTTACCTGATTGGCCCGTTGACGATGACTCGTCTGACATGCCAGCATGGCTTCGCTAATTTCTAGGGTTTCCTGAGAGGGATGTAGAATGTCGGACAACATGCCCGATTTCGACAATATGTCGCCAGAAGACATGCAGCGATGGTTAGAAACGCTTGCGAAAGGTCAGGGAGCGACGGAAGGCTTGTTCACAAGCGCCGATATGGAGATTGCCTACGTTGATCCTGCCACCGCGGTGATCGATGGTCCGGGATATGTCCCATTTGGCGAGGAGAACAAAGCTCAGCCGAAGGCTCCATCACCATCTGCTGCTCAAGCCGAACGCGAACGTGCCGTGCGGGCAGAACAAGAACGTGCTGCTCGTGCCGCCCAACTTGAACGCGAACGTGCCGCTCAAGCGGAACAAGAACGTGCTGCTCGTGCCGCCCAACTTGAACGCGAACGTGCCGCCCAAGCGGAACAAGAACGTGCTGCTCGTGCCGCCCAAGCCGAACGGGAACGCGCCGTGCGGGCAGAACAAGAACGTGCTGCTCGTGCTGCCCAACTTGAACGCGAACGTGCCGCTCAAGCGGAACAAGAACGTGCTGCTCGTGCCGCTCAAGCCGAACGGGAACGCGCCGCTCAAGCCGAACGCGAACGTGCCGTGCGGGCAGAACAAGAACGTGTTGCTCGTGCTGCCCAACTTGAACGCGAACGTGCCGCCCAAGCGGAACAAGAACGGGTTGCCCGTGCCGCTCAAGCCGAACGGGAACGCGCTGCTCGTGCTGCCCAACTTGAGCGCGAACGCGCTACTCAAGCGGAACAAGAACGGGTTGCCCGCGCCGAACAAGCGCGTGCTGCTCAAGCGGCACCGGCTGAAGAGATCGTGGACTCTGGTGCCCTTGCTTGGCTAGAAAGTTTGGCGGCGGGGCAAAGTGATGATCTGTTCAACCTTGACTTGTCTGGGGTGCCGGTAACGAGTAATCAGGCTCCTGTGATTAGCACGCCCGATAATCCCATGAGTTGGTTGGAAGATTTGGCGCGGTCGCAAGGGGGGGGGCAGGAACCCATCGGCATGACTTTGGAGCGCTTCACGGATGATGATGATCTGCCCTTGTCAGAAAAGATCGATCCGTTCGCGAGTGCTGTTGACCCCGTTGAATGGCTAGAAACACTGGCAGCGCGCCAAGGGGCGGATGTAGATGAATTGATCACCCCCGCGCAGATGAATATCCCCATGCCACCCGCCAATGCCGTTGAGGATAATCTGTATACCCCGTCGTCGTTCGACAGCTTCACCCGCTCTTCGCGGTCGCGTGCAGAGATCGACAATGACGAGCTAATCAGCACTCCTACTAATTTCTTGGACTCGTTAGCGCGTGAACAAGGATATGGCGACGGCGGTCTCTTTGGCAACGAACTGCCACCTTTGGATGATGACGAGATCGAAACTGCTGATCTGTCGATGCAGTCGATTCAGTCAGCGCTGAGTAGTGGTACCGTGACCTCGGATCAGATTCAATTCTTCCTCGATCAGCAAGCCGAACATCTCGCTCAAAACCCGGATCTTTTGGTTTCGGACGATGACGACGAAGAAGAAAAAGAAAAGGTGTTGACGCCAGAAATCCCTGACTGGCTACGGGCGATGCAACCTGTTGACGAAACCGCCAGTGGCGCGCCGACGATGCCATTAGAGGCATTGTTTGAGGTCGAAGAGGATAAGCTCAGCATTCCAGAATGGTTGCGCGAAACCGAAAGCGAAGCCGATTCTGACTCAGAAGAAATGATGAGTATTTTCGCGGCGGAAGAGCGCACGCCTGCTGTCTCGGCGATGTCCCCGCGACCGTCGGATATCGACCCCAACGATCCTTGGGTAGAAGCTTTCGATCTCGAACATGACAGCGGCGCGATCAATATTGATCAGGTGCCCGAATGGTATGAGCAGAATGTGCATGATGCCGCGCGGATCGCTGCTGTTGAACGAAGTTTGGCGGGAGACGACAGTGCGCTAGAGGATTTGGTGGTGGCAAGCTTGCCCGCCGAAGCGACACTCCCCATCGGCGCTGCGCAGTCCGTACCGAATTGGGTCACATGGGTGGGTGTGGCAGCCGTGAGCGCCCAAGCGATGCCCGTTGCTGAGCCAGAAACACCGTTTATCACCCGTGATGTCCCCGAATGGTTGAAAGACATCGAAGTGCCGGATGATGTCCCCAGTTGGATTTTGGAGACCTTCCCCCAAGAAGAAGAAGAGGTATTCAACGTCTTCGAGGAAGCACCTGCTCCGCCGGTCGTGGTGGCACCGGTGGCGGTTGTGCCGAAACCTGTGGTTCAAGCGCCCCCACCTGCTCGTGTTGATACGCGCCCACCAGTAATTGCCGGTTTTGCGGGTGAAACGCTGCAAACGGCGCGCGATCAAGAACAGGGCGGTGATATTGAGGGTAGTCTGGCGCTTTACGAGTCGCTCATCCGCAGCAATCAGGTGATCGACGATGTGGTCGCCGACCTAAGCTTGCTGGTGCGTTCGTATCGTGCGATGCCAGCGGTGTATCGTCTCTTGGGCGATGGCTTGATGCGTCAGGGCAAGCTGCAAGATGCGCTCAATACCTATCGCGATGCGCTCAATCAGTTGTAAAAGAAGATGCTGCTCGCGCTCGTGATCGGTCTTGCAGCGGGGATGTGATAAAATTCGCGAACAAGTCACCTGATCGACACTTTGTTTAGGGACTGACCTGTTCGCTGTTTTTGTGAAGGAGAGCAAACTTGGAACGTACACTCATCATCCTCAAACCCGATGCCGTCCAACGCGGTCTAACCGGGGAAATCATTCGTCGCTTTGAACAGCGGGGCTTGAAACTAGTCGCCATGAAGTTGATGTCCGTGCCGCGCGAAATGGCTGAGAAACATTATGCCGAACATGCGGGCAAGGGCTTCTATGAGGGGCTGGTCAACTATATCATCTCGTCCCCTGTTGTGGTGTTGGTTTTGGAAGCCAAGAACGGTATCGAACTGGCGCGTAACATGATCGGCAAGACCAAACCGGTCGATGCCAGCCCCGGCACCATTCGCGGTGATTTTGGTGTTGAGGTTGGGCGCAACTTGGTACACGGGTCGGATTCGCAAGAGAGTGCCGAACGTGAAATCGCGCTGTGGTTTGCCTCGGCGGAAATCGTGGCGTGGGCGCGCGTGAACGAACCTTGGATTCACGAATAAGGTGAATGCTTCGCAAAAAACGTGAAGTTTCACAAAAAACATGAAGTTTCACAAAAAACGTGAAGCATGGGCGCAGAGGGTTGCTTTTGCGCCCAGTCCTAACGCATGTTGCCTATAGGGGCGGCGAAACTTGAGGGCGAGCCATTGAAAATGGGGCAATCCCTCACTGTATGCTCAGAAGGATATTTGCCTGTCGCCAAAAGCCTTCCAAGTTGTAATACTCACGTTCTTTTTCCCCGAAGACATGCACGATGATGTCCCCATAATCCATCAGCACCCAACCGGTGTGGGTATCGCCTTGCACGGATGAAGGCAAGCGTTGGTATTTTTCTTTCACACTCACGCGAACACTGTCGGCGATGGCGCGGATTTGGCGGTCACTTCCGGCAGAACAGATAATGAAGAAATCGGCGATTACAACATCGGGGCGAAGATCTAAGAGAAGGATGTTTTCGGCTTTTTTATCTTCAACGGCATTTACAATGTCACGAGCTACATCTAACGAGTCCAGCGTTGTACTCCTAGAAAACTAAAACGATACGAAACTACGGGTAGTTATCAGCAAATTATATCATATTCAATTCACGAATCAATTTACCTATTTGGTGAGGTGGCTGAGAAGACTCGATGGGCAAACGCCTAAAATTTATCACAACAGCAAAACAAGAGGGTGAACGACTAGATAAGGTGGTCGTCGAATTTTTGGGCGACTCGTTGACCCGCTCGCAAATTCAAATCCTGATCCACGATGAAGCCGTGAAGGTCGATCAGGCGGTGGTCAAGCCGGGGGTGCGCATGAAAATCGCGCAGGTGATCGAGGTGACACTGCCCGACCCGCCCGCTACGGATGTCGTTGTCCCGCAAGATATCGCCCTTGATGTGGTCTACGAAGATGAGGACTTGGCGGTCATCAACAAGCCGGCTGGTCTCGTCGTTCATCCCGGCACTGGGGTAGCTGATGGAACGTTGGTCAACGCCATTCTTGCGCGCTATCCCGAAATTGCGCAAATGAATTATGCGCCCCAACGTCGGGGGATTGTGCATCGTTTGGACAAAGATACCAGCGGCTTGATTTTGGTGGCGCGGCGCGCCTCTGCGCTGCATCATCTGTCGGCACAGTTTCAGAAGCGGACGGTCGAAAAGCATTATCTGGCATTGTTGGAACGCACCCCACTGACGATGAGTGGGCGCATCACCGCGCCGATCATGCGTGACCCGAATAATCGGCGTAAAATGATCGTCATGCGCGGGGGACGCCCCGCCATCAGCGAATATCACGTCCAAGAAACGTTTGCCGACGGGCGGGCGCTGGTGGATGTGAAATTGTTGACCGGTCGCACTCATCAAATCCGCGTACATATGATCTTCATCAATTGCCCGATTGTGGGGGATGTCGTGTATGGCTGGAAACGCCCCAATACGTTGTTGAAGCGGCAGTTTTTACACGCCCGCCGTTTATGTTTTGATCACCCCCAAACGGGGGAACGGATGTGCTTTGAATCCGGCTTACCGACAGATTTAGAGAATGTGCTAAATCGCCTTCGTGAGCCTCGATAATTTGTTGCGAATCGGATAAAATAAGGTCTATTCAGAATACCGCGAAGGGACGATCATGCGTGAAATCACGGTCGCAACGGTGCAATTAAAACCGCGCCTCGGCGAGATCGAAGAGAACCTCGTCAAGATGTCGGAAATGATATCCACCATTGCCACGCAGCAGCGAGTTGATCTCATTGTGTTTCCAGAACTCATCACCAGTGGCTACGAATTGGGTGTTCGCTTCACCGAAATGGCGCAGCGCGTCCCCGGACCAACGGTGAACTTGATCGCTCAACGCGCGAATGAGTATGGCGTTTATGTGGCGTTTGGCATGGTCGTGAAAGAAAAAGTCGAAAGCGTCCTGTACAACTCCGCCGTCCTTATTGGCCCCGAAGGCGATCTGGTTGAAGTCTATAATAAGGTGCATCTGCGCGGTGAAGAGCGCATGGCGTTCCGCGAGGGCTTTAAGATTCCGGTGATCGAAACCGAAATGGGTACGATTGGGCTGATGATCGGCTACGATCTCGCTTTTCCCGAAGTGGCACGCAGCTTGGCGTTGGATGGTGCCGAAATCGTGTGCGTTTTGGCAAACTGGGAAGCCTCCACCATTGATGAATGGAAGACCTATCTGCGGGCACGTGCTTATGAGAACGCCATTTATATGGTGGGGTCGAACCGTGTTGGTGAGGATGTGACATTGACCTTCGGTGGCGAAAGCACTATCGTCGGACCGCGTGGGCAAATTTACGCTTCGATGGCGGGCGAAACCGATGAAAAGACCGGCGCACCGCTGGAAGGCTTTGCCGTTGCCCGCATCGATCTCGATGAAGTGCGCATCAGCCGCGAAGAATTTCAGTTGATCCAGAACCGCCAACCCACTGTTTATAAAACGCTTGTGCGTCGTTACTAACCACAACGACCTGTTACATTTGCGATGAAACGCGACTCCGCGCCTATTGTCAGCATCTTGGTCTTACTGTCCTTGTGCCTGTTGATAGTGGGCGTCGTCGCGTTTTTGGTGGTGACACGCCCAGCCCCTATCCCCATCGTGATTGCCTCGCCCGCGCCCACCCCAACTGCGCCTCCGACCGCAACGCCCCTCCCCATACAGGTGTATATCACGGGAGCCGTCGCCCACCCGGAACAAGTCTACCAATTGCCAGCCGGCAGCCGCGTCCTTGACCTGATCACTGCTGCGGGCGGTTCTCTCCCTAATGCCAACTTAGAACAAATCAACCTTGCCGATTTCTTGGAAGATGGTCAGCAAGTTCATATTTTCACCAAGCCGACCGCGACGCCAACCGTTACTCCTGTGCCCCCGACCGCCATCATCACGCCACCGACACCGCTGCCCGCTGGTGTCGCCGCGCCGACTGCCGCCCCCACTGTTGCCCCGACCGCTGTTTCGATGCCGGTCGCCACCATGCCGCTGGTGGTGAATATCAACACCGCGACGCTTGAAGAATTGGATCTGTTGCCGGGGATCGGTCCAGCCATCGCCCAACGGATTATCGATTGGCGGCAAACGTATGGCTATTTTTACTCAATGGAAAGTTTGGAGGCGGTGCCGGGCATTGGTCCGGTGATGATCGCGGAGTTGCAGGGGCTGATCGTCTTCAATTAAGGCAAGCGCCTATCGCCTGTCATTACAACGTGAACGGATCATCTTCTTCTACTTCTAAGCCCAATGCCTCGCTCATCAAGACCGCGCCTTCGTTGCGTTGGGGGAGCTTGCTCAGATAGCGCTCGGTGATGGCGACATTGGAGTGGCGCAAGAGGCGGCTGATTTTCTCGATGGGCACGCCCGTTTCTTGGAGCGCGCCCGCGACCGAACGGCGCAAGTCATGCGGCGCGACATGGGGCAGTCCCGCTTGCAGCGCCGCATCCCCAACGATCAACCAGATGCCGTCAGCGGTCAACCCAAAACGACTGATACGCCCACCTTTCCACAAGCGCCGCATGATGGGTGTAGCGGTAGAGGGCAGTTGACCGGCGTTGGTGAGCGTGCGCCGCCATGACGATAAAGCCGTGACGACGGCGCGGGGCACGTCAATGGTGGCAGTTTTGCGCCCCTTGCCGTGTACCCGCAGCACGATGCGTTCATTTTGCATACTAAGGTCATCCCAACGGGCAACCGAGAGTTCTTCGCGACGGAGCGCCATCGTACAAAGCATGGTGGTGACGACGGCATTGCGCGCTGCCTGATTTTCGCTGGTGGCGATAGCGCGCGAGGCGATCATCAGGTCGCGTAATTCTTGGATCGACAACCATTTGCCGGGACGCTGCCCGTCTTCGGCGCGGGGGATGCGGACGCGGCTCATGGCGGCGCTCGTGTTGTCGTCGATCCAGCCCGACTCTGCCAACAAACTGGTGAGCGTGATCACGGCTGCCCGCGCTTGATTTAAGCCTTGTTTGCCATGCGCGCGTCCGCTGAGAATGCCCATCCATGCGCGCAATTGTGGGGCGCTCAAACTGCTGAGTAGGGTGACGACGGGCAGACGGCGCATCCGGGCGATGCGTTGTGCGCCCCGCGTCGGCGTGAGTCCGGCGACATCGACCAAGTATTGATCGACCCAGCGAAAATAGGCGCGGTGGGTGTGGGGGCTGCTGGCTTGACCGGGCAAGGCGAGGACGAAATCAAAGACGCCGCCTTCGAGGTTGGCGGATAGCGCGTTATTTTGGATGGAGAGGATGAGGTTTTGGCGTGTCATGATGGGTGTATGCTACCGCAGAAGGGGGTTGCTGTACAAGAGGACTGATCGCGCACTAAAACAGGGGACACAGCGTGTCCCCTGTTTTAGTGCGCGTATTGCACGCCAGTCTTACGCGCGTTGATCCATCGGCACCCATTCCAGACCCATCGGACCGACATAATCGGCAGTCGGGCGGATCAGGCGGTTGTCTTGCTGTTGTTCGATGATGTGCGCCGTCCAGCCCGCCATACGGCTAAGCGCGAACAGCGGGGTGAACATATCGACTTCAATGTGGATGGTGGACAGAGCAATCGCGCTAAAATAATCGACGTTGGGGTATAGGTTGCGTTCGATGAAGTATTGGTCGGCGCGTGCCAACTCCGCCAGATTGTCGGCGATCAAGAACCACTTGGTATTGCCGGAAGCTTCTGCCAGCGCTTTGGCGCGTTCCCGCAGCACAGCAGCGCGGGGGTCAAGGGCTTTGTAAACGCGGTGCCCAATGCCCATGATGCGGCGTTCGCCCGATTTAATGTACTTGGTGAACCACGGCTCGACATTTTCAACTTCGCCGATTTCCAAGAACATGCGCATCGCTTCTTCATTGGCTCCACCGTGCGACGGTCCCTTAAGGGTGCCCATCGCCGCGACGATAGCGCTGTGCATATCAGCACCCGTGCTGGTGGCAACGCGCGATGCAAAAGTGCTGGCGTTCATGCTGTGTTCGGTCAACAACACCATATAGGCGTTCATGACATCGACCGCCGTCTTTTCGGGGGCGGCATTGGTCAGCATATACATAAAATTCGCTGCCAACGTCAGGTCTTGGCGCGGGGCGACAGGTTCTTCGCCCTTGCGGATGCGTGACCACGCGGCGCACAGCGTCGTTACTTGTCCGGTCATGCGCACAGCTTTGCGTTTCTGCGCTTCGATGCTGGTGTCTTCGCTATCGGCATCATAGAACGCCAACATCGAGGTGGTGGTGCGCAGCACTGCCATTGGGTTCGCATCTTTGGGGTATAGCTTCATGGCTGCCAAGACTTCGCTGGGCACAACGGCTTGCGTCGCCAAGGCATAACGCAGGGTTTCAAATTCTACCGCGTTAGGCAGCCGACCATTCCACAACAGATAAACGATTTCTTCATACAGCGCACTGGCGGCGAGATCTTCGATTTTGTAGCCCGCATACACTAACTTGCCTTCGGTGCCGTTGACGAGGCTGAGACGGCTTTCGCCCAGCGAAACCCCATCCAACCCTTTTTTTGCCTGTGTCATAGTATTGCTCCTTATTGAGTGATGATTTTGAACTATACACGACTGTCTTAGAGACCAATCGATGATATAAAGGCGTGACAACACATCCAAAGCGAATTATCACAAATAAGTGTTGATAGTTTCTACAAGTATAGGTGAGAACCAGCCTAAAGGCGTGATCAGTCGTGCCGAAATTCACAAAAAGTAAAGTTTCGGAAGTATAGCACCGCTTGATTGTGACCACAACGGCGACCGGACTTCATCAGCAAGCGTTAAGGTTTCGATCAAAAGCTTGCACTTTTTGAAAATCCGTGTTAACTTTTTGTCCATGAGTGCTTTCACGATGTGTGTTCCGGTTCTGCCCTGCAACCTCCGCTTGATGTGCGGCGGTATGATGTGTTGCATGGAGCATGAATAACCCATCCGGAACGTGAAGCGCGGCGGTCAATGACCGTCCTAGGTTGACGAAAGTCAAGAGCTGGTTCCGAAGGGAACTGGCTCTTTTTATTTACCTTATTGGAAAGGCAATTCATGAACTTGGTTTTGAAAGGGGCGTTGAGACAGCAGATCGTGACTCAACTGGAATCCGCCTTTCCTGATGAAGCAGGCGGGTTCTTGCTGGGCGCGCGGGTAGGCGATACCACGAGTGTGGAGGCGGTGGTGTCCATCGATAACATCTTCCCCGAACACGAGCGCTATCACCGTTACGAGATGACGCCCCAAGATTGGATGCGTTTGGAGGATGAAGCGGATGAACGTGGTTTGACACTAGTGGGCTACTATCACAGCCACCCGAATTCACTTGCCATCCCGTCGGAATACGATCGTGTTCATGCTCTGCCTAATTTTGCCTACTTGATCACCTCAATCATGCCCGCAGGCGCAGCAGAGATGTTGGCGTGGCATTTGCAGGATGATCGTACTGCCTTTGAATCAGATACCCTAACCCTAAAGGAAGATTAATCATGACCGATGCCCACAAACACGCTTTTGACACGCTGGCGCTGCACGCTGGCTATACTCCCGATTCGGCGACCAATTCCCGCGCAGTACCCATCTATCAGACGACCGCCTATCAATTTCGCGATACCGACCATGCCGCTGCCTTGTTTGGCTTGACGGAAGCGGGCAACATCTATACCCGGATCATGAACCCGACCAATGATGCCTTTGAACAACGGATCGCGGCATTGGAAGGGGGCATTGGCGCATTGGCGACTTCATCGGGACAGTTTGCCGAAACGTTGACGGCGTTGACGCTGGCGGATGCCGGCGACGAAATTATCTCGACCTCGGCGCTCTACGGCGGCACCTACACGCTGTTCTCGCAAAGCTTGCGCCACCTCGGTATCAAAGTCCACTTTGTGGAAAACGCCGATCCCGATGGCATTGCAGCGCTCATCAATGACAAGACTCGTTTTATTTACCTCGAAACCATCGGCAACCCGAAACTCGAAATCCCTGATTTTGAAGCCATTGTCGCTGTCGCCAAAGCGCACAAAGTGCCAGTCGTGATCGACAACACCTTTGGCACCCCGTATTTGTTCAACGCCTTCAAATGGGGCATCAACATCGTCGTCCATTCGACCACCAAGTGGATCAGCGGGCATGGTCTCAGCATCGGCGGCGTGATCGTTGATGGCGGCAACTTTGATTGGAAGGCGAGCGGGCGTCATCGGGGCATCGTCCAGCCCGAAGCCGCCTATCATGGCGCAGTTTTGGCGGATGTGTTGGGAGCAGCAGCGTTCATCGGGCGTGCCCGTGTGGTCGGCTTGCGTGATTTTGGGGGCAGCCAATCGCCGTTCAACAGCTTCTTGAACATCATCGGGTTGGAGACCTTATCGTTGCGGATGCAAAAACACGTCAGCAACACTCAGCGTGTCGCCGAATGGCTACAAGCGCACAGTGCCGTCGCGTGGGTCAACTACCCCGGTCTGCCCAGCCACCCCAGCTATGAACGCGCTCAGAAGTATATGCCCAATGGCGCGGGTGCTGTGCTTGGGTTTGGTATTCAGGGTGGCAAGGCAGCGGGGCGTACCTTCATCGATAATCTGAAGCTGTTGTCGCATGTCGCCAATGTCGGCGATACCCGTTCGCTGGCGATTCATCCGGCATCGACCACGCACAGCCAATTGACGGCAGAAGAACAGCGGGCGTCGGGTGTCACCGAAGATTACATCCGTTTGGCAATCGGCATCGAAGACATCAATGATATTTTGTGGGATCTCGATCAGGCGTTAGCGGTTTCGCAAGGGGTCACGACTCATGCGCTGTCATAATTTCTATAAATCGGTCTGAAGTGGGATAAGATAAGGCGTCTGGTGGTCTCTTTCACCCGACGCCTTACTGCCCAATTCTTGAAGAAAGGTCGTCCAGAGCATGACGGTCAATGGAGCGAAATCGCGTCGTGAGACTATGGACTCGGTGGGTATCGTCCAACGCCAAACGGTGCATTTCGATCACCCGCTTCAGATGCAATGTGGTCAAACGCTAGACCGCTTCACGTTGGCTTACGAGGCATATGGCGCGTTGAATGAAGATCGTTCCAATGTAATTTTGATCTGCCATGCGCTGACGGGGGATGCCCATGTCGCTGGCTACTATACCGATGACCCGAATGAGAAACCGGGGTGGTGGGATGCGGCGGTAGGACCGGGTAAGATGTTTGATACCAATCGCTTCTACATCTTATGTTCGAACGTCCTTGGTGGGTGTCAAGGCAGCACGGGACCTTCCTCGATTGCGCCCGATAGCAAGCGTTATGCGTTGCGGTTTCCGTCGGTGACAGTGGCGGATATGGTGAATGCTCAGCAGGTGTTGTTGGCACACTTGGGGATTGAGCGGTTATTTGCGGTGGCGGGCGGTAGCTTAGGGGGAATGCAAGCGTTGCAATGGGCAGTTGCCTACCCCCAGCGGGTGGAACAAATTTTGTTTCTCGCCAGCACGCCGCGTTCTTCTACTCAAAATATCGCCTTCAACGAGATCGGGCGGCAAGCGATTTATGCCGATCCCCTGTGGCGTGGCGGGGACTATTACGAAGGCGATCCCCCCAATGCGGGCTTGGCAGTGGCGCGGATGGTGGGGCACATCACCTATATGAGCGAACACTCGCTAGAAACCAAGTTCAGCCGCAACCTGCAAGATCACGCGGTATTGCCATATCGCTTAGTCGCGCCGGAATTTGCCGTCGAAAGTTATTTGGGGTATCAGGGCGAGAAATTTGTGAAGCGTTTCGACGCCAACAGTTACCTCTACATCACCAAAGCTTGCGATTACTTCGATATTGGGGCAGGACGTGCCTCGCTGACGGAGGCGTTGAAGGGGACGACTGCGCAGTTTCTCGTGGTCAGTTTTTCCAGCGATTGGTTATATACTCCAGAACAAGCGCTGGATCTCGTCACGGCATTGGAACGGTGTCAACGCGAAGTGCGTTATCACCTGATCCATGCCAATTTGGGGCACGACTCTTTTCTCGTGGAGGTGGGCTTGATGACCAATGTCGTCGGCGGTTATCTGAATGAGAAATGGGCGGCAAAACAACAGCAAGTGCTTACTCAACAAGAACCTCATGACTAGGAGTGTGAACCCATGCCAAACATACGAATCCCTACCCCATTGCGCCCCTTCACGGGCAATGAGGCAAAGGTAAATATCGCCGGTGCGACGGTCGGTGAAGTCCTCAGCAATTTAACGGTGCGCTACCCAGAATTGCGCCAACATATCTATGACGGCGATACGCTGCGCAATTTTGTGAATGTCTATCTGGGCGAAGAAGATGTGCGTTATTTGGATGGTCAAGCGACCCCGCTTGATGATGCAGATGAGCTGCGCATCATCCCCAGCATTGCCGGCGGTTCGGTGAACGGGCAATAGGGAAAACTTATGGCGCGTGGCGAGCAGTTGCGTAAAGTCGATCAGACTGGACTCAAAGTGGGGCAGGCGCTGACGATCCTGCTGTTGATCGCGGCATTCATCGTTGATAGTTGGGTGTTGGTGGCGTTTGTCGGTTTAGCACAATTGGCGGGCGCGCTGGATTTGCCGTTTGCGCCCTATCGCTTGGCGTATCAAGTGGTCTTGAAGCCAAGCGGCTTGGTCAAGCCCAATGTGATCACCGATAATCCAGAGCCGCACCGTTTTGCGATGCTGGTGGGGGCGCTCTTTAACGGCGTGGCGACGCTCCTGTTGCTGACAGGTACCGGGGCAGCCGGTTGGGTGCCCGTCTGGATCGTGATCGCGTTAGCGAATTTGAACTTCTGGCTGAACTTTTGCGCCGGCTGCTGGATGTACTATCAGTTTAATCGCTTGGGTGTGCCCGGTTTTGTCGTTGAACCTTTAGGTTCGGAATAATCCTGATGATCGAACGGTTGGCAGTGGCACTGATTTTGCTCGTGGTCGGCTATCTTGTGTATCGGGCGTATACGGGCGCTCAACTTGCCCGTCCGGTCGAGGCGGATTCGCTTCTGCGGGGGCGCATGCCGGGGATTCCGGCGGTGTTGTATTTCACGACCCCGACGTGTATCCCGTGTCGCACGATTCAGATGCCCGCCCTCACGCGCTTGCACGATGAATTGGGCGTTCAAGTGCTGCGGGTGGATGCCACGGAACAACCAGAGGATGCCGACCGCTGGGGCGTTTTTTCCGCCCCGACGACGTTCATCATTGATGGCAAGGGCAAGACCCACGCCGTCAATCATGGGGTGGCAGACTTTGAGAAGTTGAAGCACCAGATTAACCAGTTGCGCAACGCGCATTGAGGAATTGCACCATGGAAGCAGTAGTCAACGAATTAGGAAATCTCTCGAACGAAGAGATTCGTCGGTACGGGCGGCACTTGATCTTGCCGGGCTTTGGCTTGGAAGGGCAACAGCGCTTAAAAGCGTCCAGCGTGTTGATCATCGGCACGGGCGGCTTGGGCAGCCCGCTGGCGCTGTATCTGGCGGCGGCTGGCGTCGGACGTATCGGGCTGGCGGATTATGACGTAGTGGAAGACACCAACTTGCAACGCCAGATCATTCACGGACAAAGCACGGTCGGTCTGCCCAAGACCGAAAGCGCCGAGCGTCGTTTGAAGGACTTGAATCCGTTCCTTCAAATCGAGCGCTATGATGTGCCCGTGACCTCGGACAATGCGCTGGAAATCATGGAATCGTATGATGTCATCATTGACGGCACCGATAACTTCCCGACGCGCTATCTGGTGAACGATGCGTGCGTGAAATTGGGCAAGCCGAACGTGTATGGCAGTATTTTGCGCTTTGAAGGGCAACTGAGCGTCTTTTATGCCAAAGAGGGTCCGTGCTACCGCTGCATGTTCCCAGAGCCGCCGCCCCCCGGTTTGGTGCCCAGTTGCGCCGAAGGCGGCGTGTTGGGGATTTTGCCCGGCACCATCGGCACGTTGCAAGCCACCGAAGCCGTGAAATTAATCACCGGTATTGGCGACCCGATGGTTGGGCGGATGCTGTTGTATGATGCCTTAGAGATGAGCTTCACCACTATCAAAGTCCGCAAAGACCCCCACTGCCCGGTGTGCGGTATTCCGGCGGATCAGGTAGAACTCATCGACTATGAAGCCTTTTGCGGGATGCCCGCCCATGATCATGTCGCTGCTGATGCGACTGCAAACACCAGCGATGCCGTCCTTGAAGGAGAATATGACGTGAATGCCCCTGTGCCGCAAATCACCGCTTTAGAACTCAAGGCGCGTATCGATATTGGTGATAACTTGTTCATCGTGGATGTGCGCAATCCCGAAGAATTTGTGATCGCGTCTTTGGATGTGCCGACGTTGCGGCTGCCGAAGCCCCAAATTCAGGTCGCTCTGGACGAGGTGTTGTCGGGACGTAAGCCGATTGAAGACACGGTGATCGGGCAAATCCCGAAGGATCGTGAAGTGATCGTGCATTGCCGCAGCGGAGCGCGCAGCACGGATGTGATTTACTGGTTGCGCGAACTGGGCTATGACCCCGCGAAATTGGTGAACATGGAAGGCGGCATTCTGTCGTGGTCGCGCACGGTTGATTCGAGTGTGCCACAGTATTAAAGTGATTCTTAGGAGGGTTTGGGGCATGAGCTGTCATGCCCCTCCTCTTACGCCCCAAACACCGACTCTAGCGCTTGCCCCATCACTTGTGACCACATGAAATAATTGTGCCCCCCGCTGAATTCGTGATAGGTGACATCATAGCCCCGCGCGACCAAGTGCTTGTTGAAGCGGCGGTTGTTGTCCAACAGCCACTCTAACGCGCCCACATCTTGCCAAATTTTGAGCGGTGCGACGGGATGATGATCCACAATTTGGTGAATCAGCATGTCCTCCGTTTGCCCGCCGATGTAAAACGCCCCCGATTGACTGATGACCTTCCCAAAAACTTGAGGGAGTCGCAACCCCGTGTAGAGCGCCATCAGCCCGCCCATTGATGCGCCAAGAACACCATGACAGCCGGGGGATTCTTTTTCATCGACGAGCGCCAGATGTTGCCGTGCGAACGGCAAAATGGCACGGGCGGCAAGTTGAGCGGTGGCTTCGGTTTGCACATATTCGCTGAAACGGGCGGATCCGGCATTGGCGATCATCGCAAGGGCAATCGGGCGGATGCGCTTTTGGGCGATCAAGTTATCGACGATGATATTGAGCGCCGCGCGATTGAGATAATCGGTGCCATCCCAAACGACGACCAGCGGTGTCGGCTCGTCCACAGGGGGATGATACAAAGCAAGCTTGCGCTCCCCACCCGCCAGCAAACCGCCGTGCGGCAAGTCGTGTAAACTGATTTTGCCGCGCGGGACGCCGCTTTGCCGGACGGACAACGCACTTGCTTGAAAAGCGGGCATGGTGAAGGCATGGTTTAGGGAGTCAATGCCGTTGAATACGAGGCGTGGATTGAACGGATCGCTGGGGCGCTCTTGAATATCGTCTTTGCCAAAATCATACAGGAAGCCATATTCCAGATAGGCGTTGAGCGGGAAGGTAAGGGTGGTCGCCCAGACGCCCGGTTCGCGTTCTTCTAGTGAGATCGGGCGGGCGCTCCAATCGGTAAAATCGCCGATCAGGAACGGGGGATCGGCAGCGCCGAACCACACAAACGTGGCTTGATCGCCATCAATGAGGGGGGTGCCCTCCTGATGCACGCGGTCGAATAGGGTTGTGGGCATGTATTTTTTTTGCTCCGATTATTGATAATGTTCCGGCATAGGTTGGGTTTGGAGATGATGGACGGAAAAGCCGCGCTTGAGATAATTGGTCAAGGCATACGGACCATCCAGATTATTGGTATGGAGAGTGAGGCGGGGATTGCCACGCGCCCATGCTTCTTGAATGCCGATGCTGAGCAAGTGCTTGCCCAAACCTTTGCCGTGAAATTGAGGACGTAACCCGAAATAGGCGATCTGCGTTTCGGCGTCTGTCGCTTCAAGTTCGACATAACCCGCCGGGACGCCGGACGCAAACAGCGTATAGACGCTATTGGAGGGTTGGCTAAGGATGTGCTGGAGTTCATCATCACTCAACAGGAGCCGATCCCGCCAGTGCCAGACCGCACCGACCGTGCCATACAAGAAGCGATAAAAGGCGACATCCACGATCTCCATTTTGAGAATAGGGTAGTTTTCTGCACCTGATTCCAAAAAGGCGGGCACAAACTGATCGGGATGGGTCATTTCCAGATGAGTAATGATCAAGTCTTTAGGGGTGGATTGATGAGAAGATGAGTCCATCAGCGTACCTTGATGAGGTCAAATACGCTATAATTTTACTTCATATCGTCCATAAACGACGGGTGCGCCGGATATGGATAGAAAATTTCGTTCATATTGAGTTTGTGCTCATTTCGTTTTGGCACACTTAAACTAGTGTCCCTTTAGACTATAGAAGGATAGCGACAATGGATTTCGCGTTAACAGAAGAACATCTGCAAGCACAGAAGATGGTGCGTGATTTTGCTGCCAAAGAAGTGATCCCAGTCATTGGGGAATGGGATCGCAAGCAAGAGATGAATCCCGCATTTTTGCCGCGTATGGCAGAATTGGGCATTTTGGGGATTTCGATCCCCGTGCGCTATGGCGGGCAAGGGTTTGATTACATTACGCTCGGTCTCGTCTGCGAAGAACTGGAACGCGCTGATACCACCTTGCGGGTGATCATGTCGGTTCACTTTGGGCTGAACAGCTTGTCCTTGCTGCAATGGGGCACCGAAGAACAAAAGCAGCGCTTCTTGGTGCCGCAAGCGCGGGGCGAAAAATACGCAGCTTTTTGCTTGACAGAACCGGGTTTCGGTAGCGATGTCATCAACATGGGATCGACGGCGCGCCGCGTTGGGGACAAGTACATCCTCAATGGCGAGAAAATGTGGATCAGCTTGGCGTCGAAGGCGCATCACTTTTTGGTGGTCGCCAAGACCGACCCCGAATCCGGACATCGAGGGATGACGGCATTCATCGTTGAAAGCAATATGCCGGGGGTGACGACGGGCGATATTCATGGCAAGTTGGGCGTGCGTGCTGGCTCAACGGGTTGGGTATCGATGCAGGATGTCGAAGTGCCACTCGAAAACCGACTCGGCGAAGAAGGCGAAGGCTTCAAGGTGGCGATGGGGTCGCTCGATAACGGGCGTTACACCGTTGCGGCGGGTGCCACAGGCTTGATCCGCGCGTGTATGGAAGAGAGCATCACATACGCCAAAGAACGCAAGACGGGCGGTGTTGCCATTGCCGAACATCAACTCATCAAACAAAAGATCGGGAAGATGCAGATGGGCTACGACAATGCCCGTTTGCTATATCTGCGCGCGGGCTGGATGAAGAATGTGGGACAGCGCAACACCCGCGAGACCGGCTTGGCGAAATGGTATGCCACTGATCAGAGCGTAGCGGCGGCGCTGGAGGCAGTGCAAATTCACGGTGCTTATGGCTTTAGCGATGAGTACCCGGTGGAGCGTTACCTGCGCAACAGCAAGGGTGGCGTGATTTACGAAGGCACCAGCGAGATTCACACCCTGATGCAAGCTGATTACGCACTGGGCAATCGCGAAGACCGCCCGTTGCGCTGTGAATTGCCCGCCTATGACGCGGCATTTTGGCAAGACGAAGTTGAGTCGATGGCAGTTGGGGACTAAGCGATTGAAGATTGTCTTTTTTGGGGATAGCCTGACGTGGGGCGGGTATGGCGTCGATTTTGTCCAGTTGGTCGCCGCGCAGATGCCTGAACATACCTTTATCAATACGGGCGTGGGTGGCAATACGGTGATCAACCTGCTGCATCGGGTTGATGCGGATGTGTTGGCGTTGCAACCAGACGCCGTCTTTGTCATGGTGGGCGGCAATGATGCCATTTCTTATCACCAGCCGAAAACGCGCTCGTACTATCGTCAAGCGCAGAATATCCCCGAAGGAATGGTCACGCCGGAACAATTTGAGACGGCATATCGCGATTTGTTGACCCACTTGCAAGCGGCATATTTGGTGACATGGGTGGGGCTAGAGCCGAATGAATACAATCCCGCGACGCTTGCCGCCTTGCGGGATTACAATGGGCGCGTGCAGAATATCGCGCGCCCGTTGGGGATTCCGGTCTTGGACTTGATGGAGGCGCTGCCACCGGGAGATTTGCCAGAGCGCCCCAATTTGGAGATCGGCTTCATCTTGACCATCGGCGCGCGCGAAAAACGCGGGTGGACGGCGTATGATGAGGCGCGCGACAAGGGCGGCTATACATGGTCATTCGATGGGCTACACCTGACGCAAGAGGGGGCAGAACGCGCCGCCCAAGCGATTGTGGCGTTCATTCGCGCACAAACGGCGTGATACGAGCGGGTGACGAGCAACTTCTCGGCGTGGAATGCGTATTGTTTTATAGATGATGCGCTGAGGCGTGCTGAGAAAAAAGGAGTTCACCCCAATGGGTTGTTTGAGAGCCATTGTTTGTATTATTGCCCCCCCGCTTGCGGTTCTAGATCGCGGATGTGGCACCGTCTTGTTGGTGTTGGTACTCACGATTGCCGGCTGGGTGCCGGGCGCGATTGCGGCGCTCTTGATCAATTACATCGCCGTGCGTGACGGCAAACTTTAGACCAGCATCAACCAGACCACGCCGATCCCCAAGGTGATCAGGGTGATCGGAATGCCGGCGCGGAGGTAAGTGACGAAATCTACTTGAACGCCGCGCCGCCCCGCAATTTCGGCAACGATCAAATTTACCGCTCAAGCGATCAAGCCCAATTGACTCGTCCCTCGCCTAAACGTACAATCGCGCGTGCTGTAACGGAAAGGGATATCATGGCTAAAAAAGGACGCATCTTAACGGGAGACCGCCCCACAGGGCGAATGCACCTCGGGCACTATGTGGGGTCGCTGGAAAATCGCATTCGGTTGCAAGATGAGTATGACTGCTATTTCATCATCGCCGACGTGCATACCCTGACGACTCGCCCCGAACGCGAAGCGATTCTCCAAATCGGCAACAATATTCACGAAATGGTCTTAGATTATTTGGCGACGGGCATTGACCCCGAAAAAAGTACCATCTTTGTACAATCGGGGGTGGTAGAAACTTACGAGCTCAACCTGATTTTTGAGATGATGGTCAGCGTCGCCCGCTTGGAACGCATCCCCAGTTTGAAGGATATGGCGAACGCCGCCAACATGGAGTCGATGCCGTTTGGGCTACTCGGCTATCCCGTGTTGCAAGCCGCTGACATTTTGCTGCCGCGTGCGAATCTAGTGCCGGTCGGCAAGGATAACGAGTCTCATATTGAAGTCACGCGCGAGATTGCCCGGCGCTTCAACGGCTTGTATGGTGATGTGTTCCCGATCCCAGATGTGTTGATCGGGGATGTGCCGTCGCTGATCGGCATGGATGGGCAAGCCAAAATGAGCAAGTCGCTCAACAACGGCATTTTCTTGTCAGACGACGCCAAGACGGTCGAAACGAAGGTGCGAGGCATGTTCACCGACCCCAATCGCGTGCGGGCGGATATCCCCGGACGAGTCGAAGGCAACCCCGTGTTCATCTATCACGACGCCTTCAACCCCAATACCGAAGAAATCAATGAACTGAAAGAACGCTACCAGTTGGGGACGGTCGGCGATGTCGAGGTCAAGCGCAAGCTATGGACGGCGATCAACAATTTCTTGGAGCCGATGCGCGAACGCCGCGCCAAGTATGAGGCGAATCCGAAATTGGTCGAGGATATTTTGATCGACGGCACCGAGAGAACCCGTAAGCAAGCGATTCAGACGATGGAGATGGTGCGCGAGGCGATGGGCTTGTATCGCCTGCCGACACGCCCCTGATAGGATGGGGCGAGACGCCAACCTCGATCCCTGTTGTTTTTATGGGGTGCTGTGATTGGCGGGATATTCGGTGTATTTATCAATAAATCTAAATTTTCGCACGAGCGCGTTGAACAAAGTTTCGACGCGCTCGCGGTTTTCGAGCGTCAAATCGAGCCGCATCTCGTAGGCGTCTTCGCCATTGCTTTGGTAGTAATTTTCTTTGCGCGTCATGATCACGAAGCCATATTTGATATAGAGGTTTTGAGCGATGGTGTTGGTCACACGCACTTCGAGGATGACATATGCCGCCTTTAGCACAAACGCGCGCCGTACCATCGCCGCCAGTGCCACTTCGCCATAGCCTTTGCCTCGATACATCGGGTGGGTGGCGATGGTGCTGATATGGGCTTCATCGGCGATGTTCCATAAGCCGCCATAACTGAGAATGGCGGCGGGTCGGGACGCTATCACCCCCAGTGACCGCATAAAACGGCTGAGGCTGTTGGTGGATGGCGGTGCTTCGTCAAAGGTTTCAAAGACTAGCATATAGCTGTAATTCGATTCGTTGATCTCGAATTGATACGATTGTGCCGACCAGGGAGCATCGAAGGATAATCTGTCGATTTCGACCACTGCCGCAATATCGGATGAACGCATCGGGCGCAAGCGCAGCGTCATGCTGGAGAATCCTTTGTTTTCACATAACTGGGAACGACCAATGCGGCTTGAAAGCTATTGCCTTTCTCACTGCGCAACTGCACCCATGCCATATCTGCTAAGGTGCCGGCACGCCGTAAGCGCGTACTGGCGGGCATCACCGTGATCAGCATTTCGCCCGCTTGTGCTTGGGCGATCAGCGTTTGCCCGGCGTCATCAATTTCCCCCGTGATCGTGGCGGCACCGTCGATGCTGGCGAGTAACTCCTCCCAGATCATATTTTCCGGCTCGCCGCGCCCGCGCCAAGCCCCTTTGCGCCATTGATAGCGTGCCACGCTGATGCGCGAACGCCCCGCCATCAAGGTGACGATGAGCGCGCCCGTCGTTTGGGGGGCGGCATATGCCAAAATATCAAACGTCGAAACGCCAACGAGCGGTAGGTGCTTGCCAGCGGCGATCCCTTTTGCCAGCGAAATGCCGACGCGCAAGCCAGTGTACGAGCCGGGACCGGACGTGACCGCCACCGCCGTTAATGTACTGGGAGCGACGCCCGCATCACGCAGCATGGTGCGCACGGCAATCGGGACTTGGCGCGTATGCTGATTGGGCGAAAACCACGTATGTTCCGCGACGATGTGTTGCCCATCGTGCAGGGCAATGCTGACGGTTTGGGTGGCGGTATCAATGGCTAGGAGCATGGGTGATTGTCAAGCACGCGGAGAGCCAAAGGTAGCTCCGCGAAATGCCTCCAAAAGTTGTTCATAACGTTTGCCCTTCGGGACAAAGAGCAGATTTCGCCGTGTGATCTCAAAGACGCGCAGTTCGACCCATAACCGTTCAGGCGGCAGGTGCGACTGGATACGTTCGGGCCATTCGATCAAGACGGCGGCGCTGCCATCGAAAATATCTTCTAAGCCAAGTGTTTCGGCGTCGTGGTCATCATTCAAACGATAGCAATCGAGATGGATCAAGCGGGTGCTATCCGCCGCGCGATAATGTTCGTGGACGAGATTATAAGTGGGGCTGTGTAAGCCCGTGAGCGACCCCCAGCCCGCGCCAACGCCAGAGGCAAAGGCAGTTTTGCCCGCGCCCATATCGCCGGACAAACAGACGACATCGCCGGGGTTGAGGAAGGCACCGAGGCGCACACCCAAGCGCCGTGTTTGTTCGGCACTGTGGCTGATGATATCGACTTCGTCTTGTCGTAAGATGGGCATGGGGTGCGATCTCCAGCGAATAAGACGCGCATTATACACTGTGATTTTCTCGTCGGGAAAGTGTGGGGATGATGGATGGGCACAAGATGGGATTACAATAGAGAAAAGAATGTGGGAGAAAATTATGGCGGTGCAACCTGTGTTGAGATTTACAGCGATGGTGGGGTTAGATCGCAAACTGATGATCGACTTACCCCCCGAAACACCGATGGGTGAAGTGCATGTTGTGATTGAGTTGGGAAAACAGCCTACACGCGCTGAACTGCTGGCAATGCCACTTGCCGAAAGAGAACATTTTCTTTCAGCACAGGCAGATTTGCTCGCGGAGTTGTATCAGAGCGATCTTGAATTAACCACTACAGCGGAAATGGTTGATCTTTATGACTACCCCGATGAATAAACGCATTGGCTATGTGGGTTAAAGTCCGTACTTTCCCCGCCAACGCTTATGGATTTCTTACGCGCATATGTTAAAACAGTGTGGTTCACGAAGACTTGCGTAAAGGACAGATTGCCATGAGCGAACAGTTTACATTCAAAGCAGAAATTCAGCAGCTTCTCAATATTTTGATCCACTCTCTTTACACAGATCGCGAAATTTTCTTGCGCGAACTCGTCTCCAATGCCTCAGACGCGCTCAACCGAGTCCAGTTTGAAACCTTGACCAACCCCGATATCCTGGATGCCGGTGCCGAACTGACGATTCGCATCACCCCCGATGACGAAGCCGGCACGCTGACCATCAGCGACACGGGCATTGGCATGACGCGCGACGATCTCGTCAATAACCTCGGTGTCATCGCCCACAGCGGCGCAAAACAGTTCATCGAAAAGTTAAAGGAATCGCAACAAGCGTCTGCTTCGGTATCGCAAGAATTGATCGGTCAGTTCGGCGTTGGCTTCTACAGCGTGTTCATCGTCGCGGATCGCGTGCGTGTGGTCTCGCGGTCGGCACATGGGGGCGAGCAAGCATGGGCATGGGAATCGGACGGCAGCGATAACTTCAATGTCGAAGAAGCCGAACGCGCCGGACGCGGTACCGACATCATCATTCATCTGAAAGAGGATGCCAAAGAATTTTTGCAATCGTGGACACTGCAAGACATCATCCGTCGCCATTCAAACTATATCGCCTTCCCGATTTATGTCGGCGATAGCGAGACGGCGACCAACAAGCAGACGGCAATTTGGCGGCAAGAAGCCAAAGAAGTCACCGACGAGCAGTTCAACGACTTCTACAAGATGCATACGCTGGATTTTGAAGCGCCCTTGCATCGCATTTCGATGCGTGCCGACTCGCCGTTCCAGTTTTACGCCTTGATGTTTGTCCCCAATACCGCCGAGCGGACGATGCTCAGCCGCCGCACCGAACCGGGCTTAGCGTTGTATGCTCGCAAGATTTTGATCCAAGAATACAATAAGGACTTGCTGCCGGACTATCTCGGTTTCGTGCAAGGCGTGGTCGATAGCGAAGACCTGCCGCTCAATGTCAGCCGCGAAAGTGTGCAGGTGAACCGCGTGATGGCGAACCTGAAGCGTAGCCTGACCAACAAGGTTTTGAGCGAACTCAAGCGCTTGGCGGAAAAAGAACCCGACACCTATCATCAGGTTTTCACCGAGTTTGGGCGTTTCATCAAGCAGGGGATCGCCATCAGCGCCGAAGACCGTGAGCAGATATTGCCCCTCTTGCGCTTCGCCTCGACACGTTCCAACGACGCTGACGAGTGGACGAGCTTGGGGGAATACGTCGCGCGTATGGTTGCCAACCAGACCGGTATTTATTATGTCATGGGCGATGATTTCGCCAGTGTCAGCCGTAGCCCGCACCTTGATAGTTTCCGTCAGCGCGGGATCGAGGTTTTGTACTTCAGCGATCCGGTTGACTCATTCATGCTGATGGGTTTGACGGATTTTGAAGGGCATAAGGTCGTGAGCGCCGATGATGCCGATATCGACCTGCGCGGCATTGGCGAAGTGTCAGCGGATGCCGATTCTGCGCCGAAAGAAGAACCGATTCCCGAAGATAGCTTCAGCGCCTTGCGGGAACGGTTTGCGGCGGTGTTGGGAGATCGTGTTTTAGAAGTGCGCGAAAGTAAGGCATTAGTGGACAGTCCGGCGCGCTTGGTCAGCAAGGATAGCTCGCCCCAACGCAACATGTTCCGCATCAATCGCTTGCTGGATCGCGATTATGAGCTGCCCGTCAAGATGCTGGAACTAAACCCGCGCCATCCGCTGATCCGCAACTTAAGTGGCTTGTTGATTGGCAACAGCGATAATGCGCTGATCGACGTGGTGGTCGAACAAGTCTTCGAGACGGCACTGTTGCAAGAAGGGTTACACCCTGACCCGGCATCGATGGCGAATCGGATGTATCAATTGATGCAAGCAGCGACCCAGAAGAACGACTGATCGCGGCGGGTGGTTTGAAAAAGCGCGGGTAGGGGAACATCTCCCCTACCCGCGCTGAATATCAAAGCAGTAAGATTATTGCGATTTTGCGGACAGCATCACGCGCGTGACCAATTCTTCGAGGGTGAGTTCCTGTGCAAGGGCACGGGCATCAGTGATGGCGCGCGGGCATAATTCCATTTCCAGATCCGTGAACATACGGTTGGCACGCTCCAGCGTTACCCCCCGCATGGGGTATTCCATTGTCACCGCGAGGATTTCGGCGGCTTCTGATGTTTCTCCCAAGCCAATGCGCGCCTCTGCAATATCCACAAGGACATCCAAGACTTTGGCGACGAGTTCGCATTCCATGGCTGTTTCAAGTTCGATGTACAAAAGTTGCATCATGAGTCCCTATCACAGAGATGATTAACCCAAAATAAAGGGTTATCTAGTTGTATCATACTCTGCCTCTATATGTTAACAATTTCACAAAAATTTAGGGAAATTCTTATCTGTTTGTGATGGGTCGCACAATGAAATGGAAGGGTGTGTGGGGGGAAATAAAAAGACGAGTCGCCGTAGCAAACTCGTCTTTTTTACTGACGCTGTAGGTTTTAGAGCGAATTGACGATGTTGGAGAAAATGTTGCCGATAGCGGGTCCGAGCAAAGCAAGGATGACGATGACGACAACTGCGACCAACACGAGGATCAAGGCGTACTCTACGAGGCCTTGGCCTTCTTCACGAGGCATATAAATCATGAGAACATCTCCAAATGATTGAATGAAACCTACCAACACCACTATCGTATCACGAATTTGCGCTGATGCAACTAACTATCCATGAAATTTTCGTGAAGACTTGTATGCAAATTCATACAGACGACCTTAATCTTTCGGCGGATGTGCCAAATGTGCTGAAAGTACCTTGATATCCGCTTGAATCGCGAATGGCGAAATTTGTGCCAAGCGATCCACCAAAAAGCGATCATTGAGGTTGGTCGCCTGAAGCGTCAATAGGCTGTAGGGGTCGCCCCCGCTGATCAGATAGGGGTACTCTTGGTGGGCATGAAAGCGTACCGTTGTCAAAATCGTGGTCATGGATTGATCGCGCCCGTCAGAGCGGAGCATGATTTTTTGCGGGTCGATTTTTTGTTTGACGAGGGCGCGCTCGATAGCATCCAACAGCCGCAGTGTCTCTTTACACCAATCGGCGATGTGGGGATGACTAGAACGCAGTTGGGCGGTTTGGGGCGTTTCTTTGCGCAAGGTGAGGTCCAGCGCGCGGATGAATGCCTGAAAGTAGCGTCCGATCATGGTGTGGCTTACTTACGCCGAGCGAGGCGACGCAAGAATTCAAAGCCAGCGCCCGCGACGATCAGGACTTGCGCGCCCAGTGCGATGATCAACCATGTCGCCGGGGCGTTGGAACGTCCATTGTCGGTGGTGGTGTCCGTCGCGTTTTGAGGCACAACCACGCTGGCGGCTTCGGCAGCGGTGGGCGCGGCGGCAATAATGATGGCATCGGGTGTCGAGACGGGGGTCGGGATCATTACATTTGCCACGATTTGCCCGGGGAGCGGGGGCGTTGCCGCGTCGTGGTTTGCTTCTTGGGGGGCCGGGGGGGTGTACACGACCGTTAATTCGACAATCTCGGGCGGCAACGGTGAAGCCTCTTGGGTGGGCAATTGGTAAGGCGTGATCGTTGGCGGGATCCCCGTCGGCGGTTCGGTGGGGAGCGGTGTTGTTTCGGCTACGGGGGGGGCTTCAATTTGGGCATCAGGCGCGGATACGGCAACGGCAAGCGCCGCGCGTGGGGGGACCAAAAAGACGGTGCCCGGTTGCAAATCGCGCACATTGTCCAGCGCGTTTAGTTCCAGCATATGCGGCAAATCTGCCCATGTATAACCGTAAATCAGCGCAATATCGCCGACAGTATCGCCGGATTGCACCATATGTTGAATATTGCCGTTGGCGTCCACACCCATGTACGATGGGGGATCGACCAAAGCGACTTGACCGCCGCCACTAGTGCCGCTGCCACCATTACTTTGTCCGCCAGCAGGTGCCGGAGCCGCGATATAGCCCGCCGGATTGCCAAATACCATAACGTAGGTTGCGCCTTGACTGTTGCGCGCAATGCCAATGCCGACTTCGCTGTAACTCCGGTTGACGAGTCCGGCGTAATGCACGCCCGAATTGATCCAGAAGTTCCAAGCGTAATTGACATCTGCCATGCCGCCGCCATAGATGTTCTCGCCGACATAGTTGGAAGAATAGCCCGCCGTCGCCGTGCGCGACCGCACCCCAGAACCATCAGGGCGGGTGTGGACGAAGGAATTGGTGTCGAGCATCCATTGGGCTTGGTTTTGGGCGGCTGCGCTGAGAGCGCCGTTGGTGCTGTAGGGAGGGAGACCCAACGACGCGCGCAAACTATTGGTGCGATTGAGGAGGTCTGACGCTTCTTGTGCTTGTACGCTTTGGTAGCCGACGCACAGAACCAAGAAAACCACAATCAGCTTTAGCAGACGTTTACTCATTGCGAAAGCTCGGTTAAGCTGACGAGGTGTTGACGAAACTTGGAAATATCCTTATATTCAACAGGCGCTTGTGAAAAAGGCAAAAGCTTATGTTGAATTCCATAACTCTGTGTGCCGATGGTGGGAGTCGAACCCACATGCCCTCCCGAGCAAGCGATTTTGAGTCGCTCGTGTCTGCCATTCCACCACATCGGCATTCTTATAACGATTATCCAAAGTATTGGACACGCTGAATGATTGACGATATGTTAAAAGCAAGCGACAAGGTTGTCAATGGTTGGCATCGCTGAAGATGAACAATTGGAGATTCTCGCGGCAGTTCGTGGGGATTTAGGCGCGTTCAATAGTTTGGTATTGCGTTATCAAGATTCCGTCTATACAACTGCCTATCGGCTGATGGGGGATTCGGCACGAGCGGCGGATGCTGCCCAAGAGACGATGATCATCGCTTACCAGCGGTTGGCGAGCTATCGGGGCGGCAGTTTTCGCGGGTGGTTGTTGCGCATTGTCACCAATTTATGTTATGACGAACTGCGCCGTCAGCGCCGCCGCCCGACGATCTCATTATCGCCGGAAGGTCAAGAGGACGACATCGATATCCCGGATGCGGGGGTGGATAGTCCCGAAGAAGTCGCCCAACAGCGGGAATTGGAGCGGGCGATCCAGCTGTGTATTGATCGCCTCAACCTGGATCAGCGGATGGTGTTGGTGTTGTGCGACATTGATGAGATGGATTATCAAACCATTGCCATCACCCTAAAAACCCAAGTGGGCACCGTCAAATCCCGTCTAAGTCGAGCGCGTGCCTCAGTGCGCGAGTGCTTAAAATCCGTCCGGGAACTTTTGCCCACCTCCTATCGTCTACTCTATGACGACAGTGGTACAGAAAAAACATGATTTCCGACAGCGATCTCCAACTCCTCAACACCTATCTTGATGGCGCGCTTTCCCCGGCTGAACGCATGGCTTTGGAAGCGCGCTTGACCACTGACGCCATTTTGGGGCGTGAACTTGAAACCTTGCGTGCAACGCGGTCTTTGCTGCGCGGTTTGCCGACACTGCGCGCACCCCGCAACTTCACCTTGACGCCAGCAATGGTGCGCCCGTCGCAAGCGACGCGCATTTTCCAACTGACGCAGAGTGTATGGGTGGGCGGGCTGAGCGCTGCTGCCTCGGTGCTGTTGATCGTTCTCGGTTTGGCGCTGGTGCGCACGGCAGGGAACCCCGCACCCAACAGTGTGGTCAATGTCGCTGCACCCGCTTCGACTTTTGCGGTGCAACCGCTGGAAGCTGCTGCCTTACCGACTCAGTCCATGACCGGAGCGCGGTTGCCAACGACACCCGCTGCGTTTCCAACACTCACCTTTGATCCTGCAATGGCGGATATTGCCGCGAGTATGCCCCTTGCCAGCCCCGAAGGTGTACTCGGATCAGTATTGGTCACGATGAGCGCCGAGTCGATGGCGGATACTGGACTATTTGAATCCGCACCAGCCGAAACGCCATTCACCCTGCAAGGGGGGGCGGATAGCGCTCCAGCGGGTGCTCCAGCGGCGGATGGCTTGTCGGCGGCTATCGTTTTGTTCACGATGACCCCCAATGCCAAAACCTTTAGCCCGACGCCCGCCCCTACACAAACACTAGAATCACAGGCCTATTCTTTTATGGCTCCCGTTCCGCCAGTTGAAGGTACCCCTACCGCACAACTTGAAAGCGCCGCTGGGCTGGCAAATCAAAGCGGGGCGAGCAGCACCGCTACCCGCCCTGACGACCAGCCTGAATTAGAAGCAGCGATGGCGCTGCGTTTGTTGCCCACCGCCACTGACCCTCTGCCATTGCCAACAATGCGGCGCACCCAAACCAGTGCCCCTACGTTAGAACGCGCGCTGGGGGATGCCTTGGCTCAGATGCCAACGCCAACCATGACGACAGCCACCATCGTTGCCGCCCCTAGCGCCAGTACTTTGGCGGAGGAGCCAAGTGCTTCGCTCGCCGGCACGGTGTTGCTCGGTATGGGCGGCGTGCTGGGCGTGCTGGCAGTCATTATTTTGCTACGTGCCAGCAGACGGCGCTAAAATGGGCTGCCGTGCCGTCACGAGCGTTGGATATCATAGACGTTGAAGGTCAACTCCGATAAGCTCAAAACGCCATACGTTCGCGAGGACGCGCGCGAATTGGCAAACGTATATAACGATCCCGCATTAACCACACATCCTGATTTGACACGGGCATACAACGGCACATGAGTATGCCCCGTGACCAAAACCTCCACACCCAGTGAACTGAGCATCATATTTAAGAGCGTGTCTGAAATGTGATCCCGGTATAACCCCCATAAATTATTGCCCGGTTTGCCATGACACATATACACGGAAATACCGCCGAAATTCCCTTTCCAATCTAAGGGCAGCGCGCGTAGGAACGCCCGATTCTCTGGCGAGAGCGAATAGCTCAATTCGTCATGATTGCCACGTACCGTCGGTATACCGCGTTCGCGAATCAACGTCACAACTTCGTTCGGACGAGGTCCTCGCCCGACGAGATCGCCTGCACAGAGAATATGATCGACCTGATGGATACGGTCGAGACGGTTCAGGGCGCTTTCTAACGCATGGATATCACCGTGAATGTCTGAAATAACGCCAACATTCATCCTGCGTTCCTAACGGGTTTACGAAAGTACCCATGATTATATCAGGAACGCGGTTTTATTCCTTGCAAAACTTTGGTTTTTTGTGGAGTTCATCGTTTGATTGTGGGGACGGGATGAGGGCAAAACAGAACTGAAAGGCACAGGGACACCCTCATGAAAGAGGGTGTCCCTGTGCTGCCGACGGCATTAGCCGCCGCGCCGTTTCTTGATCTCGGCAGTGAGCGCCGGGACGATTTGATACAGGTCGCCGACCAAGCCATAGCGTGCCATTTTGAAGATCGGCGCGTCGCCGTCTTTGTTGATGGCGACGATGATCTGGCTGGTGCGCATCCCCGCTTGATGTTGGATTGCGCCCGAAATACCTACCGCGATATAGAGATCAGGCGCGACGGACTTGCCTGTCTGCCCAACTTGATGGGCATAGGGGATGAAACCCGCGTCCACAGCGGCGCGGCTGGCACCGACAGCGGCATTGAGGCTATCAGCGAGGGGCTGAATGATGGTCGCAAAACCATCTTTCGCCTTCCAAATAGTGGCATCGCCCGCGCCGGCTGGAGCCTCTTTGGGATTGTTCGCCATGCCGCGCCCGCCGGAAACGATGATCGAGGCGTCGGTCAAGTTCACTTTGCCGACTTCGGATTCAAAGCTGACGATCTTGGTAGCGATTTGGTCTTCGCTCAATACCGCAGGGGTGGTCGTGATTTCGACCGCAGCGCCGGTCGTCGGTTCTGCTGCTTTGAAGGCGCGCGACCGCACGGTGATCACCTGGGTGCTGCCCGCGACGATTTCGGTATCGGCGAGGACTTTGCCGGCATAGCCCGCGCGTTCGGCGCTGATCATCCCGTTGTCGCCCACTGCTAAGCTCAGGACATCGCCCAACATCGGGCTGTCGGTATCGGCGGCAGCGGCAGCCAACAGTTCACGACCGCGCCCAGTGGCGGCAGCGACGACCGCTCTGGGCTGGTGATCGGCGATCAGTTTTGCCACGAGGGCGACGTAGGGTTCCAAACGATAGTCTTGTAGAGTGGCGTCTTCGCTGATGACGGCTTTGTTTGCGCCATAGCTGCCCGCTTCTTGGGCGACTACGGCGGCATTGTTGCCAAACACGAGCGCCGTCACGGGCACGCCGAGCTTGTCGGCGATCACGCGACTGGCGGCGAGTGCTTCCCAACTGGCGGGTAGTGCCTGACCGTTGAAGGTTTCGATAAATGTAAAGACCGCGCTCACAGGACTTTCTCCTCAATCAATTTATCGACCAACTTGACTGCCATTTCTTCGGGGGTGCCATCGATCAACTCAAAGCGATTGTCGCGGGCGGGCAAATTCTTAAAGCGGGCGATACGTGTGCTTTGGGCGGGCGCGCTGACGCCCAAGTCGCCAAATGACCACACCGGAATCACGGCTTTGGAGGCTTTGCGGATGCCGATGAAGGACGGGTACCGGGGTTCGTTGATGCCTTTCATCACACTGATCACAGCAGGTAGGCTGCTGGTCACGACTTGCTTGCCTTGTTCCAACAAGCGTTCAACCTTGATGGTCTTGGCGGCGTGGTCAATTTCGAGAATCTTGGAGACATAGCTCAGCAGAGTCCATCCGAGCTTGCGCGCGGTTTGGGCGGTGTGCTGGTCGCTACCTACGTCTATGCTTTCTTTGCCGAAGATGACCAGATCGACGTCACTGATTTTTTTGACGGCGGCGGCGGCGGCGGTAGCGTATGCCAGCGAATCGGTGGGGTCAAGGGCGGGGTCTTCGATGCGGGCGGCTTCATCCAGCCCCATCGCTAAACTATGCTTCAGCGCATCGTTGTGTAGGTCGCTGCCGATGGCAACGGCGATGGCTTTGCCTGCACCCGCCTTTGCTTGCAAGATCGCTTCTTCAAGCGCGTACTCATCCCATGGATTGACGACGGTTGCCGCATCTCCCCATGAAACGCTGCCGTTGGGCTGCGCTTCCACTTTTGCTGCCGTATCCGGCGTGCTGCGCGTAAATACTACTATGGACAAGGGACACCCTCCTGTAAAATGGAAACATTTCCAAGGTTATCTGGCGCGATTGTACCGCATGGGGGCGGGGGTTAAAAGGATTAATCGAATCGTGATTCGATTAACTACAGTGTTTGCTGAGCATTTCCTGTATAGGTGTTTTTTTGTGTCAAAATAAGGGTGACTTTGTGGGCAACTTTAGGTCACTGGTTATGCTGGCATTATCGCAATAAGGTATTGAGTTTTTCTAATACCTCTTGGACGACATCAGGAGGAACGGGGGCGATAAAAACGGCTTTGCGCGCCTTCCAATCCAGACTCTTTAGCTGATCTGAAAGCACGACACCGGTCACATCTAACTCATCTGGCAATCGAACTTCAAAGGGATACCCTTTCACTTGAGTCGTGATAGGACAGCAGATCAGCAATCCTACTTTGCTGTTATAAGATTTGGGCGACAAAACCAGCGCAGGACGACGCCCTGTTTGTTCGTGCCCTGCCTGTGGCGTAAACTCAAGCCAAATGGCATGTCCGCGATCAGGAATATATGCCATCACCAGACCTCGCTGCCTAATGTATTTCCGGTATCCATTTCGCCATGCACATTGTCCGTCGTGACTCCACTCAGCAAAGCATCAAGCTCATAGCGTGCTTTAACCGCCAGCACAATGTGAATTTGACCTTCTACAACTTTTAGTTCCACTAGGCTATCATTTTGTAGACCGGTTTCATCTGCCAGTGCCTTGGGAATTCTTAACGCAAGGCTATTGCCCCATTTCTGAATTTTTGCGTGCATATTCAAAACCTCTCGCGTATCTACATTGTAGAAACAGTATACAGCAAATGTGATGCACACCCCCTGTTTTAGGTTAAAATCTCACAGGCGCTGAAATCGATTTGAACAGGTCTCTTTTCTGTGTCAAAATGGGAGAGACCATTGCGCGAGGCAACTTTAGGGTAGACGAAAGGTCAAATATGAACGACGCTGAACAAATCGAAAAAATCCGTCAAGTGATCATGCGCTATCGTGAACTGCTCGATCTGGTTCATCAAGCGATTGCCAATGGCGAGCATGGTTATACGGCGCTCTTCAAGGATGTGCCTGAAGAAGAACGCACGACCTTGCCCGAAAAGTTGCTCCAGCGCGAGGCGGCGATCTTGGCACTAGAAGATTTAGAGCCATTGCGCCGGTCTTTGGCTAAAATGCGCTTTGCCATGCGCAACATGGAACGGGATTTTGAAGAAGCACACGATCTCACTGTTCCCGAAGCATAGCGCGTCGGTTCTGCATGTCCACATATTGTTGTTGAGGATAGATCCTGATGATCGTCGATTATAAACATGAACTGGTGGGCGCTTTTGGCGACCCGATCCGCGAAAACCCAACAGGTATTATGCAAGAGGCGGCATTCGCGGCGGCGGGCTTGCAGTGGCGCTACGAATTGTTTGAGGTGACGGCGGCGGCATTGCCCGATGCCGTCAAGGGCGTGAAGGCGCTCGGCTTGCGCGGCTTTAACTGTACGATTCCGCACAAAGTCGCCGTGATCCCATTGTTAGATGAGGTCGCCCCTGATGCGGCATTGATCGGTGCGGTCAACACCGTGCGCCGTGACGGGGATCGTTGGATCGGCGAGAATACCGACGGCAAGGGCTTCATGCGGGGATTGCGTGAAGTGCTTGATCCCAAAGGGGCGCGCGTCGTCGTTTTGGGGGCGGGCGGCGCGGCACGGGCGATCACGGTTGAACTGGCATTGGCGGGCGCAAGTGCGATCACCATTGTCAATCGGGGCAGTGGGCGCGGGCAAGGTTTGGTCGATCACCTAAACGCCAAGGTGGGGGCACAAGCGGGCTTTTTTCCGTGGCTGGCGACGGTGGCGGTGGGCACAGATGTCGATATTTTGGTCAATGCTACCTCGATTGCGCTCTATCCCGATGTGGACGCCATGCCCGATATTTTGCTGGATGGCGCGCGCAGTGACTTGCTGGTGTGTGATGTCATCCCCAACCCACCAGTGACGCCGCTCATCCGTGCCGCCCAAGCGCGCGGGATGCGGACGATCACCGGTTTGCCGATGTTGGTGTATCAAGGTGCCATTGGTTTTGAGATGTGGACGGGCGTGACTGCGCCTGTGGATGCCATGAAACAAGCGCTCGAAGTTGCCTTTGGCGTGTAGCGGCGCGGTTGGGGGATGAGGTTTTCAGTCGTTCATCCTATAATCATGCTTCATTCCATGATGCGATTTGATGAGATAAGCCCATGTTAGACAGATTAGCGTCCATTGTGGCGCGTTATGATGAACTCGAACGCCTTATCAGCGACCCAGCGCTCATGAACGATTATGGGCGCATCGTCGAATACAATAAAGAACGTGCCACCTTGCATGAAATCGTGGCGGCGTTCCAAGATTATCGGCGGCAAAGCGATGAGCTTGCTGATGCCCGCGCGATGGCTGAATCGGAAAAAGACGCCGATTTGCGCGCGATGGCATATGAGGAGATCACCACCTTAGAAGCCAGCATTGCCGAGATTGAAGCGGCGTTGCGGGTGATGTTGCTGCCCAAAGACGCGCGCGACTCGCGTAATGTGATTATGGAAATTCGCGCCGGAGCCGGGGGCGACGAAGCCGGCTTGTTCGCGGCGGATTTGTTCCGCATGTACAGCTATTATGCGCAAAGCCGAGGCTGGAAGACCGAAGTCATCGACCAGAACGATACCGGTATCGGCGGCTTGAAAGAAATTAAGTTTGAGGTCAAGGGCGCGGGGGCATACAGCCGTCTGAAATATGAGGCGGGTGTCCACCGTGTGCAGCGCGTACCCGAAACCGAGAGTCAAGGGCGCGTGCATACCAGCACCATCACCGTCGCAGTATTGGCGGAAATGGATGATGTCGATGTGCATGTGAATATGAACGACATCCAGACGGATACCTTCCGAGCGGCGGGCGCGGGCGGTCAGCATATGCAGAAGAACGAGACCGCCATCCGTTTGACGCATCTGCCGACCGGCACCGTCGTCGCCGTGCAAGATGAGCGCAGCCAGACGCAAAACAAAGAGCGCGCGCTCAGCATCTTGCGCGCTAAATTGTATGAACTGGAGCTCGAAAAGCAACGCTTGGTTGTGGAAGGCGAACGGCGCGATCAAGTAGGCACGGGCGAACGGTCGGAGAAAATCCGCACCTATAACTATCCCCAAAACCGCGTGACTGATCACCGCATCAACGTGACCTCGTATAATCTTCCCGCTGTCGTGGATGGCTCACTCGATCAGTTTATTGACGAACTGATCACCCGCGAACAAGCCGAAAAACTATCCGCTGGTGGCGAAAACAGCCCGCAAATAGTATAAACTGCGCTAGGCATGGAACAGGAAGGCGGGGTCGTCAGTTTGCGAATGTGCCTTCCTGCTCCAGATGTTGTTTCTTCTGGTTTACCCCCACAATTCCACAATCCCGTTGCTGATCGCGATGACATCGCGCTCGGCGACTTTGGTTTGCAACAAGACCTGCGCTTCATCAATGCGCCATAACTCGGTGATGAGGGTTTCGCCGGGGAAAACATGTTTGGCGAAACGCGCCTGAATACGCTTAAAGCGGGCGGGGTCGTTGTCGCAAAATGCCTTTAGCGCCGCGCGTGCGGCATAGCCAAACGAACACAAGCCATGCAGGATCGGGCGCTCGAAACCGCCGACGGCTGCCATATCCGGGTCGGCATGGAGCGGGTTGGCGTCCCCGCTGAGGCGATAGAGGAGTGCCTGGTTGACGCTGGTTCGCTCACGGATGACGACATCCGGCGCGCGCGCCGGTTGTTCCGGCGTCGGGGTGCTGGTGCCACGCTCCCCACCAAAGCCACCAATGCCGCGAATGAACAAGGACATGCGTAGGGAGGCGATCAAGCGTCCACTTTCGTCGTAGCAGGGGGTGTCAATCGTCAAGAGGGCACCACTGCCTTTGTCATAGATGCCGCTGATCGTGGGGGTGCAGGTGATTTCGGCGGCGGTCGGCAGTTCTCCATAGACTTCTAACGATTGTTCGCCATGCAGCAACATCATCGGGTTGTAGCGCAAGCCCGGTACCCCGGTCGTCACCATCTGCTCGATCATGCGCGATGGGTAGAGGACGGCAAACGTCGGCAGTGTTTTGAAGCCCACCCCACTGAGTTCGTAGACAAATTGCAATTCTTTGGGATCGAGTGGGTCGGCGGGTGCGCCCACGCCCAGCGCGTATAAGCTGACATCACGCGCGGTATAGCGCATGATCAGCGGTTCAAAAGCATAGCCCAAGACGAGATCAGGTTCGACACCATAGATAGTCATAGATTTTTATCCAAATGAGACTCATTTTGAGGTAGAGCATAACGCAAATTAAGGATCAGGGAAACAGGCAAATTTCCCCTTAAGCAAGGCAATGCCAGCCGTATTATAGGCAGATTGCCGGACTTAACGGGGAATGAGTGTTTGGTTTCCGCGTCAATCGGTGCTATAAGATTCACAAGGGCAGGGGTGTCTGGACATGCTGCGAAAGTCTTTATGCAGTCGCCATCCGCGCCCTAAACCCGCATTTTTAAGCCCAGCCTTTACAGGAGTACACGCAAAATGACCGGATTGATCAAACCCGTAATCGGACTTTCTGATGAAGCTTTGAGCGAGATCACCAGCCTGCTTAACAAGCGGTTGGCGGATACCTTTGTTTTGTACACTAAAACGCGCAATTATCACTGGAACGTGACCGGAATGCACTTTATGCAGTTACACACGCTGTTTGAAAGTCAATACGATACGCTGGAAGAATCCATGGACGAGATCGCTGAACGGGTGCGACAGTTAGGCGGCGTTGCCTTTGGTACTTTGGAAGAATTCAAAGGCGCGACGGCGCTCCGCGAAACGCCAGGGGAACGCCCTGCTGCTGCTGCGATGGTCGCAAATTTGCTCGCCGATCATGAACTTGTCATTCGCCAGTTGCGGGCGGATATCGAGACGGCGGATCGTTTGGGCGACATGGGTACCAATGATTTCTTGACTGGTTTGCTAGAAGGACACGAAAAAACGGCGTGGTTCCTGCGCGCCCATCTGGAAAGCTAGACGAAAAATAACCTATAGAGTGGGTCATGAGTCATCATATCGCTGTCGTTTGTGCGTGCTATACTAGGCAGCGATTCGTTTGCGAAGATTTACACAAACAGGCTACTCATGACTCTGTTCGTCTTTTTTGTCTTTGGTGCCATCATCATTGGGGCGGGGGCGATGCTCGCACCCGCTATGCCGACTCGTCAACCGCGTATCGGCTTGGCGGCTACCCTCGCCCTCGGTCTTGTGATCGGGGGCGCGGTGTTTTGGGCGTCGCTGTTTGGGTGGGATACGCTGGTGGTTGATTATCTGATGTTCGCGCTGGTGACGAGCATCTTTTTGTTTGGTACGCTGTCTTATGGACAAAAACGCGCGGAAGATCGCGGTGAAGAGCTGTCTGATGCTGACCAAGGGTGGACGAGCCTGCGGGACTTGTTGCTGTTCACCATCGCCGCGTTGATTTTCCTCATCCCTGCATTATCCATCCCTGTGCCGTTAGATACCGATGCCCAAGGGTTTGGGTATTTGGGGTTGATGGCGAAATTTGGCGGCGGGTTCGCCTCGTTAGCGCCATTTCAACCAGAGATACAATATTTGTATTCGCCTGGCTTCACCGCGCTGATCGCGTATCTGAGCCAACAACTGAACCTCGGAATGCACCTGATCCAGTTAGGGGTAGGGGCGGTGGCGGGGCTGTTGAACGTCTGGTTGGCGTATGATATGGGGTCAGAGTTGCGGGATAAGCGCTTAGGACGGGCGATGGCGCTGGCGATGTTGGGCGGCTTTGGCTTGTTTTTCGCCGCAATGGACTCGCACTACACGACGCTGTTGGCGCTGCTGTTTGCCCAAGCCAGCTTGATCTTTATGTTTCGCTATCTGCGCGATCATTTGCCTGTTGACCTCATCGGCGCAGGTTTGATGGTGGGGGCGGTGGCGATCACGCATCCTGATACCACCATCATCCTCGGTTTGGGGATTGGCGCTTGGATGCTAAGCATGTGGCTGGCGACTCCCCGTCCGACACTGCGCTTGTGGGTGTCCTTGCTGATCGGCGTGCCGGTGGTCGCCGTGATTGCGATTTCACCCTGGCTGGTGAGTATCGTTCCTTTGTTAGGGGCGGAGATCGTCTCCCCGTTCGAGCGGTCGTCAGATTATTTGGGCGTGATGGTGTTTTATCACGGGGTCGTTATCCTGCCCTTCGTATTGATCGGCGCGATCAATGGGATCAGCAAGCGCGACTCAGCCTCTTTGTTGGCGGTCGGCTGGCTGTTGCTTATCCTTGATTTTTCGACAACGGGCATCCTCGAAGGGCTGTTCCCCGGCTTGCTGGCACCCATTTTGCGTTATGACTATCCGTTTAGCATCGCATGGCATGGTCCGATCCTCCCGTACACGATCCTCGGAGGGCGGGGCTTATTATGGTTATGGGATACATTTGCCGAAAAACGATGGGGCATCGCCTTGCACCGATGGGCACCGATTGCCTCGGCTGTGGCGATTGTGCTGGCGCTGGGGGCGTTCGCTTTTAACACCCAAATTTTGGCATTCAGTAAAGGGCGCGTTGCTTTTTTCGGGGCGTTCTCATCGGTGGCAGATGTCGAGGCGATGACATGGCTGAAAGATAACACCCCTGCCGACGCCCGCGTCTTAAATCATCCGGGGCCGCATGAAGGCGATTGGGTGCCCGTCATCAGCGAACGCGAGACCGTATTTTATCGTTGGCAGCCGTTCTTTCGGGGTACGGAGGAGTCACTTGCTGAACAGGATCGTTTCCTCGCTTTCTGGCGGGATCCGAGTGCGGCGACCAATGTTGATTTGTTGCGGGAAGCTGGGGTCGATTATGTGATCGTGCCGCAGATTATCACTGATCCCGCCAGCTTGGAGACCGCCTTTCGTTGGCGTCCCCCTTTGACCGAAGTGACCCTCGCAGGAGGGATTCCCGATGGGGTGCCGCCCTATTTGGAGTTGGTCTTTGATCGCGAGGGCGCGCAGGTCTATCGTGTGATTGACGCGGCGGCAGTACCCGCGCCATAATGCAAGAGAACACATGAAGCTCGTGTAGGGATGCGCAAGGGCGCGTCCGAAAATGGAATTGGTCATGCCCGACGAACCCCGTCCCCCGATGGACGATGATGATGAATATAATGCGTGGCGGGCTGCCCGCCGCGCCGCCCATGCGGATGAAGTCGCGCCGAGCGTCACTTTTATGGCGATGATGCGGTCGGCAGCGTTGACGGCGAGCGCCGAAGAATCTTCAGGACCCGAACCCGCTACGCCCGATTCAATGGAAGCACAGTTGGATGCGCTGACGACGCAACTGGTAGCGAGTTCTGCCTTTGTATCGGTGCCAGAAACGCAAATGGTGCCGTCGCCACCAGATGAACCACCCTCATTGCCGGATCGTCCCCATCAGCGCCCCAATCGCCCCCGGTCTGTCCCGGATCGGCGTGGGCGGGGTGGGGTGTTGGGGGGGTGCTTAACATCGCTGATCATCGTGTTGGCGGCGGCGGGGCTATCCTCGACCATCTTCACATGGGCAACCCCTAACGACTTCATCGCCAACAATGTGCGGCGGGGGTTAAGTGCCGCCATCGCTACGGAAGCGGCGACACCGCAACCGACCGCGCAGCCAACCCCCAATTGGGAGCGGCGGATCGGGGTGGTTGCTGGGCATCGTGGACCGGAAAATGATCCGGGGGCGGTTTGCCCCGATGGTTTGACCGAGGCGTCGATTACGTTGAATGTCGCAGAGCGGGTGGTGCGCGGATTACAAGGGCGGGGGTATACCGTTGATCTGCTGGATGAATTTGACCCCCGTTTGAACAATTATCGGGTTGATGCGCTGGTCTCGATCCATGCCAACACTTGCCAAGATTTTGGGGAACCGGTGTCCGGTTTCTTGATCGCGGCGGCGGCGGCGCGCATATCGGCACGCGGCAATGATGATGTGCTGGTCGAATGTATTGCCCGCAATTACGCGATGCTGACTCAGTTGGAACGGCGGCAGGGGCTGACGGTGGATATGACCGATTATCATACCTTCCGCGAGATTCACCCGCTGACGCCCGCCGCCATCCTCGAATTGGGATTCATGTTGGGGGATCGTGAATTATTGACGGAGCAACCCGATTTGATGGCGCAAGCGATCACCGAAGGGGTGGTTTGTTTTTTGAACCCAGAGATATTAAACTGACAAGGCTTATGCCCACGCATTCACCATGCGGTAACGATTCTCAATTTCCAATGAATTTTTTTAGCACACAGGATGGGTATTCATGAGTGAAAAATCACTGATCATGTATTCTCGTAGTTATGGTTGCCCGTTTATCACACTGGCGAAACGGGTGTTGAAGGATCACGCGGTGACATATCGCGAGATCATGATCGATAAAGATAGTGAGGCGCGGCAGCGGGTCGTCGATTGGACGGGTTTCTTATCGGTGCCCACGCTGGTCGTTGCTGAGGATGCTGGCGACTTTCCTTATGCGCCCCCAAGCCCTTTGGAAGCGGGACACAGCCCGCGCGGGATTGATCGCGAGACGATGATCACGGAACCGAATATCGAAGAGTTGACGATCTTCTTAGAGCGGCATGGCTTCGTGACTGCTGATACCGAAAGTGCTGTGTGAAGTCTGCACCCCAAATAGACTGAGATGGGCTGCCAAGCCGAGAAGAGGCATAGCGAAAAAGCCAAGACAGGGGCAGATTTTCCGAAACCGTTAGGCGTAATTCCGGATCGCTCATTTGCAATTTCCCTGTAGCATTTCGTGAAAAGCACTGCTATATTTGTAGTTGTGTAGCGCATTGGAGAGGTCGCATAGTGGCCTAGTGCGCTCGCTTGGAAAGCGAGTAGGGGTTACACCCTCGCGGGTTCGAATCCCGCTCTCTCCTCACAAGCGTCATTCATTAAAACAAGCGCGCCCCTCATATTGAGGAGCGCGCTTGTTTTTATAGTTGCTACAAGCGGGGTTGGAGCCTAAAGGCTCTGACGGGCTAGTTGCCACGACCGAGGTAGGAACCGTCGCGGGTATCGACCTTGATCTTGTCGCCTTCTTTGACGAACGCCGGCACAACAACCGACAGACCGGTATCAGTCTTGACGCGCTTGTTGACGGCACCAGCAGTGTTGCCGGCGACAGCGATTTCAGCCTCCACCACCGTGTAGACGAGGGTGACGGGCAGTTCATAATCGATGGCGACGGTTTCGTTGAGCTTCAATTCCAATTCCATGTTTTCGAGCAGGTAGAGGGCATCATCCCCGAACAAGCTGCGCGGCACTTCATATTGATCATAGGTGGTCAAGTTCATGAAATGGAGCGAGTCGGTGTCGCCATACAAGTATTGGACTTTTTCCGAGTCAACGAAGATATTCTCGATAGAATCACCCGCGCTGAAGATTTTGTACTGGGTGTTGCCGGTGCTGATGTCCATAAGTTGAGCGCGCATTGAGGCAGCACCGCGTCCCGGGTTGTTATATTCGGTACCCATAACGCGATACAACGTATTGTTCATGCGCAAAACTGTACCACGTTTGAGTTCACTAGCGACCATACAGGTTGTTTCCCTTATTGAATGTCTTTTCGATATACCAGCCAATTGTAGCAAAGTCTAGTGTTTGTACCAGACTTGGATGAACGGATCGCCAACACGGACGACATAGCGATAATTTCCCCAGTCCACCCACGAGCGTTCATAGCGCGCAATTCGGAGGCGTAAATCGTCAAGACAGTCATCAATGAGTTGTTCCGACAGCGTTAGCGCGCGGGCAAAATGGCGGTCGTTTTGGCGGCGGGCTTGTAAAGCTTCACTTAAAGGACGTTTGAGGAAGCTGTGTTCCCCCGGCGTGGCGGCGGGGATATTGAGGGCATAATGTAGCGTGCGGTCGAAAACGGCACGCACGCCAGCGCGGTCAAACACCGGCAACGCTTGACGATAGCGCGTGGGCTGATCGATCCATGTGCTGACCACCCCTAAACCCCGCGCCCGCAACACGCGGTCGATTTCGAGATCATCTTCCCAGATGCGATGATCGGCATGGATGCGGATTTCATCACACAACGCAAATGGGATCATGCCCATCTTGCCCCAAAAGGATTGATAGGCTCCGGCGCGGATGTGATCGGCGATCTGGTCATCGCGCCCAAAGGCGACGTTGATTAAATCTATTATAATGCGCGGGATCGCGGCACCGGGCACGGGCGAATGTTGGCGGGGGGTATACGGGCTGACAGCGGCGGGCAAACCGCGCACCGCATGAGCCGCGCTCAGGTCGATGAGGTCTGCCAGCAATGTCTCTCCCCAGATGGCATCGTGGGCGGGCATAATGAGATACCCTGCATTCGGCAACTGGCTCGCCACGGTGAGCGCGGCATCAATGCGCGCCCAGCGGTCGGTCATGGTCACGGGTTGCCACTGGTCGGGGGTCTCCCACAGGCACTCAAACGGGGTACGGCTATCCGCCGGGGTGATGGTTTTGTCTGCGAGCGCGGGGCGGGTGATTGTGAATAGATGCCGCACCTTGGGGAATAGGGAGGGCAGATGCCTGAGGCTGGCGAGGGTGTGGTCATCATTGCAGATGTAAACGACCGCTGCATCGGCGGTTTGGCTTAAAGCGCGCAAACGGCTGTGCAGGGCATAGTCAAAGACGCGGCGGGGGCGGGGTGCCAGTGGGCGCGGTTTATACATGAATTCGGCGTTAAGCAACCGGATCGAGTATCGCTGTGCTGCCAGCCCGATCTGGAGCAGTGTTTCGGCTTGCATGTCCGGTCTTGAGGGCGCAAAATTCAAGGGCTTATTGTGAAGCGGCATGATTATTTTCGAACGATCTTATAGAAGGGCATGAATTCATGAGCGTTGTGTGTTTTGGCGAATTGTTGATCGATTTTGTAGCGTTGGAAAGTGGCGTCACGGTGGGGGAAGCCTCCGGTTTTGTGAAGGCACCGGGTGGTGCCCCTGCCAATGTCGCCGCCGCTGTCGCCAAATTAGGGCATGGGTGCGCCTTTTTGGGGCAAGTGGGTGACGATCCGTTCGGTCATCATCTGGAAGAAGTGATGCGCGGCATTGGCGTCAATACGGCGGGTCTGCGCTTTTCGCAAGATGCCCGTACTATGTTGGCGTTCGTATCGTTGGCGGCGGGTGGGGAGCGGTCGTTTGTGTTTTATCGGCACCCGAGCGCCGATATGACCATGCGCCCTGAAGATGTGGCGTTAGAACTCATCGATACGGCGCGCATTTTTCATTTTGGGTCGATCACCTTGATCTCCGAGCCGAGCCGTTCCGCAACGTTGGCGGCGGTGAATCATGCGTTGGCACGGGGCTTGATCGTGTCCTACGATCCCAACTTGCGCCTGTCATTGTGGAGTGATGCCGATTCTGCCCGCGCCGGATTGTTGAGCGGGTTGGATTATGCCCACTTCGTGAAAATCAGCGATGATGAAGTTCGTTTCTTGACAGGCGGTGATGATCCGACTCCGTTGTGGCGTGACCAGATGCACCTCATCGCCGTGACCTATGGTGAAAAGGGCGCACGTTTGTATACCCGCACCGAGTCGTTTTTCGTCCCCGGTTTTAGCGTCGAATCGGTCGATACCACCGGGGCGGGGGATGGCTTTGTCGCCGGAATTTTGGTGAGCTTGTTAGAACAGGGCGGCTTTGCCGGCATGACGGCGGAGATGATCCCGGCGGCGCTGCGTTTTGCCAACGCGGTGGGGGCGATGGCGACCTTACAAAAAGGGGCGATTCCGGCGCTGCCCACGCGCGCGGCGGTCGAGGCGTTTTTGAAGGATAGGGTTTAGGTAGGGCGATAAGTTCATCTGCTGCTCACGCTCATACGGTATGCTGGTAACTAAATTCACAAAATTCAGGATGGTGTGAACGTGAAGCGTGAACAAGCAGTTGTCCTCGGTGGCAGTATCGCTGGATTATTGGCGGCGCGCGTGTTGACCGACTCGTTTGAGCGCGTGATTTTGGTCGAGCGTGACCACTTGCCAACGGGTGATGCCCACCGCCCCGGTGTGCCCCAAGCGCGTCATGTGCATGGGCTGTTGATGCGCGGGATGCAGGTGATCGAGCGCTACTACCCGACGTTTCAGGCAGAGCTAGACGCGGCAGGGGTGCCCACGATGGAATGGATGCGCGAAAGCATCCAGTGGATACCAACGGGCTGGACGCCACGCTTTGCATCGGGGATCATCAGCCGACCGTCAACGCGCCCGTTGCTTGAGGGAATCTTGCGCCGCTTGACACTTGCCATCCCCAACTTGATGGTGCGCGCAGAAACAACCGTCACCGATTTGGTATTTACGGCGGATCACAAACAGGTGACGGGGGTGATTGTCACGCCGCGACGAGGGGGGACGCCCGAAGAAATCAGCGCTGATTTGGTTGTGGATGCCACCGGACGTAGTTCCGATGCCCCCCAATGGTTGCAGTCGGCGGGGTATGAGTTGCCGACGGAGACAGTCGTCAGCGCGGGCTTGGGCTATGCCTCACGCCTGTATGCCATGCCGGAGTCGTTTCAGCCGGATTGGAAATCGATCATGATCATGACCACGCCGGAACGCCCGCGCGGGGGCGTGTTTCAGTTGGTCGAAGGCAGGCAGTGGATGTTGACGCTGGCAGGAACGGCGGAAGATTATCCGTCCACCAAAGAGGACGCGCTGTCGGCATTTGCCCACAGCCTGCCCGCGCCACCGCTGCACGAGGCATTGGCGCAAGCGCAACCGTTGACACCGATTTTTGGCTATCGGCATACTGACAATCGTTTGCGGCATTACGAAAAACTCCCCGCTATGCCCGACGGCTTGATCGTGACGGGGGATGCGGTCTGTGCCTTCAATCCCGTCTATGGGCAGGGCATGACGGCGGCGGCATTGGGGGCAGAAGTGTTGGCGGGGTGGCTGCGCGAGGGGCGCGCCTCACTCGTGTTCCAAAAACGACTGGCGAAAAGCAATCAATCCCCGTGGTTGATGGCGACCAACGAGGATTATCGTTATCCCATCATCGCGGGCGATGCCGCGCCCGAGATCGTGCATCGGTTGAATCGCTATGTCGATTGGTTGTTTGCTGCTGCGCCCGATGTGCCCCAGATCACGCAAACATTTTTGGGGGTGATGCACCTCGTCAAACCGCCCACCTCTTTATTTAACCCGACGTTGATCGCGCGGCGCATCTGGTGGGGCTTGCATCCCCCAACCCCTCACAATTGAGAGGGTAGTCGCGTCGCCCATAGGCGTATACTACAGTGGAATGGGCGATGCAGTAGGGAGCAGAACAGCATGACGACGAAAGCGTGTCCGAAGTGTGGCGCGGTGATGACGCTAAATACGGATCAAGGGATGTTTGCGTG
>JBBRTY010000007.1:0-46151 GCA_038248285.1 Aggregatilineales bacterium | reverse complement strand
GGGGACACCCGGCAAGTAGCTCGTGAAAGCGAGAATCGTGATCGCTTGCTGTCAGTGTCGCGGCTATTTGGAGCCGAAAGGCTCGTCAGAGACACGGCTCCACAAGAAGCCGCGCCGCTTTAGCGGTTGCGGAGTGTCACAAAGATCATACATGTTGTGATAAAATAATGATTGTCAACAATTGAGAGCAGGATTTATGGATCACCAATCCAGCAAACTCACCCAGCTACGCAATCGTGCAGAAACCATTCTGAAACAAGCAATAGACACGCCATCGCGCGAGAACCTCAATCTCAGTGAGATCATCCACGAGTTGAACGTCTATCATGTCGAACTCGAAATCCAGCTAGAGGATTTGCAACAATCCAATCACGCGCTCGCAATCGCCCAAGAGTGCTATACCCACCTCTTTGATTTTGCACCTGTCGGCTATATCGTCACCGATGTGCAAGGCATCGTGATCACTGCCAACCTGACCGCCAGCATGATGATGGGCGTGGAACGTGGAATGCTTGAAAAAACCGCTTTCGCGCATTGCATTACGACCGACTTTCAAGATATTTATCATCTTTACCGTCGTGCCGTCTTGCGCACTGGGCAAGCACAAACGTGTGAAGTCCAGCTTCAACGCCAAGATGGCACTATCTTCCCCGCTCAGTTGAATACCGAGGTATCCACCCCCCAGACAGACATGCTTCGCACCGCCATCACCGACATTACGGCTCTTAAAGCTGCCGAAGTAAGCCTCCAACGGGCGTTGAAAGATGAACAACAAATCAACCAACGCAGCGCCCGTGTGCTATCCGTCATCGCTCATGAATTTCGCACCCCGCTCACCACGATCTTGACTTCGGTGGACATCTTAGATCGTTACGGAGACAAGTTAACGACTGAAAAGAAACAAGAGCGCTATCAAACCATCCGCAATCTCATTTGGTATCTCAACGATACCGTTCAGGATGCGCGCAGTATCATGATTCAAGATGAGCCGCTGACTTTAAAGCGCGCGTCGTTCGATATCCTCGCCTTCACCCGCCAGATCATCAATGATATGAACACGTTGACGAAGGCGGGGCAAACGATCCACTTAGAAATCGAAACGCAAAATGAGCAAGAATTAGTCTTTTGGGATGCGTCGCTCGTGCGCCGTGTCTTCATGAACCTTCTCAGCAATGCGATCAGCTATTCCCAAGACGCGATTCACTGCCGCTTGCAATGCACCGCCACAACGATGGTTCTGCACGTTCAGGATCAGGGCATGGGCATTTCAGAAGAAGACCAGCAGCATATCTATGAGCCGTTTTATCGAGGTAAAAATGCCGAATTTATTCACGGCACGGGCATCGGCTTATTTGTGATCCAACAATCAGTGCAAGCGCACGAAGGCACAATCGACTGCCAGTCACGGCTGGGCGAAGGCACGATCTTCATCATCGAACTACCGCGCCAGCCGATCAATGCCCTATTGCCATCACGCTAAGGCTGGCTGTGCCGCTTCCGAAATATCGGTGATCACCAACAAAATGCGATCCACAGCTTTGATTTGTTGGGCATTCAACCGCACCGTGCGTTTGCCGATAGTGGGGAAATCAAGGGTGATGATGTAATTCCGCACGAAGGTCTGCGCAGGGATGATCTCGGTCAGCAAACGCCGTAATTCGGGGATATCCCACTGACCATCGCCGAGAGCATACAGCAAGCGCCCAATCGTATCGTTGACATTGCTCTGAAACTGCCGATAAAATGCGGTATTGGCGGCGAACACGCACAAATCGCCATCGAGTTCCAAAAGCCCATTTTCAACCGTATCGACCACGCTGCGGATATACAAAGATCGTTCTTCGGCTTCTTGTTGCGCCAGTTTTTGCACCGTGATATCCGTAAACCCCACCACCAAGCCGTCAATGACATTATTCATAGTTCGATAGGGGCGAATCTCCACCTTGTACCAATGATCATCGACTGTCATCACTTCTTGTTCGACATTGACAAGGGTGTCTAAAACACCGATGGCATCGCCAATGAGACGTTCATATGTCAACTGCGATTTGATTTCCGCAAGCGGACGCCCCAGATCGCTCTTCCGTAGGCTAAAGATGCTTGTAACGGCTTGGGTATATTCGCGGATTGCTAATTTTTGATCGAGCAAGATGACCCCAATTGCGGTCGATTGCAAAAAGTTGTAGAGCGCATTGTTGGCATGGGTCAATTCATGATTTTGGTTCGATAGCTGTGTGTTCAGCGTATTCAGTTCCTCATTCATCGACTCCAACTCTTCTTTGGAGGTGCGCAGTTCCTCATTAGTGGTCTGCACTTCCTCATTGGCAGAACTGATCTCTTCCATCGAGGAGGACAATTCTTCGCTTTTTGCCTGAAGCGCCTGTGTTGCGCTTTGGACTACTTGACGCGCTTGTTGCAATTCTTCACGAAGCCGTGTAATCGTCGCGCCTTCTTCACTATGGGCGCTATCGGCATCGACCTCGCTTTGCTCTTTGCCTGAGGCAGTGGGTTCAAAAATGATCAATTTGTGGCGGTTATCCAGCATCGTGTCTTGGATTGGCTTCACGATCACATTAATTGAATGTTCTTCGCCCTTGGTCTGCATCCACACCCCTTTGCGAATGATGACCTCCTCCTTATCAAAAGCTTCGTAAAGCGCAATGGTCAGTTCGGTATCTAAGCCTTCACGCGCCATGCTCAAAATACTTTGTTGTACCTCGCCACCGGGGACAAGGCGCAAATAGCGGTCAATGTCGCCATAGGTGTAGCGCACATAGTACCGTTGATCCACGATGGCGCAGGTGCTGTTGTAATGCCCCAACAACATCTCTTTGATGATGCGCAATTTATGGTCATCATTATTATTTTTTAGACTCTTGGATGTATTTATCATCTCCTCCTGATGAAAAGATGATTTCTTGAACAATGGTTGATTGAGTTGCATCCATGGACGCGATGAGCCAGCGATGCGCCGATAGATTTTTTGTTTGCTGTCGATCCCAATGAACAAATCTGAAGCTTCTGGCATTGCCTCAGAGCTACCAAGGAATAAAATCCCCTCCGGGCGCAGCGCGAACTTAAACAAAGCGCGGATGCGATCTTGCAATCTGGACTGAAAATAAATCAAGACATTGCGGCAACTGATCAAATAGAGACCCGAAAAAGGCGGGTGTTCGATCAAATTATGCTCCGCCCAAACGATCATCCGGCTGATGTGCGCGCGCACTTGATACTCGTCACTGCTCTTCATGAAATGATCCTTCAACCGGGCAGCGCTCATATCTTCCGCAATCGCCGCCGGGTAGACACCGCCGCGCGCCCGCTGCACCAAGTCCCGGTTGACATCCGTAGCGAAAACGCGCACTTCCATTTCCAGCATATTTAGCTCGCGCAGGCACTCATAAATCAGAATCGCGAGCGATACCGCCTCTTCGCCACTGGCACAGCCGGGCACCCACACTCGAAAAACATCATCAATCGACAATGTTTTCAACAACGGCAGCAAAGCGCGCGTCTTGAGGGCGTCGAAGGCAGCGGGATCCCGAAAGAAGTTCGTCACATGGATGAGCAAGCCTTTGATCAGTTCGTTGGCTTCATCCGGATGTTGTTCCATCAGACCCAGATAGCCATGAACAGTGCCCAATTGATGGCTTCCCATCCGCCGCGCGACCTGTCGCCTTAAGGTGCTAACCTTATAATCGCCAAAATTATAGCCCGTTTGCCGCCGCAATAATTGGATCACCCGCACTAAACTTTCTTCAGTGATGGAATCAGTCAAGTCCTCAAATTGTAATACTTCGGGGAGATCGATCCCAAAATAGTTCAATAGATAATTAGGCATTTGATCGGGCGATAAAACAACAGTCGCCAAGCCCGCATCAATGATATTAAACGGCATACTGCTTTGTGCAGCCGTCTCTAAATCCTGAGCGATCACCAGCCCGCCTTTCGTCTTCACGAGGCGCGCGCCGTCGGTGCCATCATGTCCCGCCCCCGACAAAATGAGCGCGGCGGCTTTCTCCCCCCGATTGAGCGCAAGGGATTGAAAAAATCGATTGATCGTTTGGGGCCAGCCGCTATTTTCGGGCATCGTCGTGAGCAGGAGTTGGTTTTCCCAAAGGCTCAGCTCATACCCTGATGGCAAAACGTAGACCTGATCCGGTTGCATCACCGTCTCATCGCTAATCCGCTGGACAGAAATCGGAGTATGGCGTTGGATGATTTCGTGCAAAATACTTTCTTGATCGGGTGCCAGATGTTGAACGACGACAAACGCCATCCCGCTATGGGCGGGCATCGCTTCAAAAAACATATTCAACGCTTCTAAGCCACCTGCCGAAGCCCCTAAACCGATGACTGGGAACTGAGATTGCGAGACATCCTGCTTATGTTCTTGCATGGGGTACCCCACTTTGTGCTAGGTTCGTTTTTGGCTTGATCCGCAATGAACTTGCGACGGAAGCGCCAAAAAATATTATACCATATTATTTGCGGAAATATCACAAAATATCGAATATCTGAATATAACAAAAAAATCCTTCGCCGTAACATGAGCGAAGGATTGCCCGACCGAAAAGTCGTATGGGCTGAAAATACCGTTAAAAGGGTCCCATCACCCCGTCATTTTTTGCGCCAGTTCCCAAGCGTTTAGCCGTTCGCCCGTAACGATTTGTGCATCGATCCCCGCTAAATAGACGAATGCTGGAGCCAAAAGCGCCGGGTCAATCCAAGCGCGCTTATGCTCATCGGTGTAATTTTCGGCAGACATCGGCGTCTGGATAGGCGCGCCGGGGGTAATCGTATTGACGGCAATATTGAATTCTGCGCCTTCCATCGCCAAGACTTTCATCAAGCCTTCTTGCCCATGCTTGCCGGGGCAGTACGCCACTTCTTTGACGAAGCCTTTGATGCCCGACCCCGATGAAACATACACGATACTACCGCCCCCCGCGTCGATCATTGGTTGCCAAACCGCTTTGCTGAGGATGAATGCCGCTTGCAAAATGATGTCGAGTTCCCGCCGCCACTGATCATAAGCAATTTCCAGCATTGACCGCTGTTTGAGCAACGCGGCGTTATGCACCAACACACGCGGCGCGCCAAAGGCTTCAACAGCTTGTGCCGCCGCCTGTTGAGTCGCGTCCGCGTCGGCGAGATCGACCACCATCGGCAGGCACTCCGCGCCCAACGCGCGCGCTTCTTCAGCGACACTGTGCAAGGGTGCGGGCAACACATCCATCAACACGAGTTTCATCCCCTGTTGGGCATAGGCGAGGGCGATTGCCCGCCCCAACCCCTGTGCCGCCCCCGTCACGAGGGCGGTCTTGCCGCTCAAATTAACCGAGAGCGTCATGGGCGCACCGTCTTCCAGAACGCCGCAAACCGATCCAGCCCTTCTTCAAATTTGGGGGATGCCGTCGTGAGTGCCCCACGGATGAAGCCCTCCCCTGCGCCGCCGCCAATCGTGCCGGGCTGAAAAACGAGTTTCGCCTCTTCACGGGCTTTGGCGACGAACTGAGCGCTGGTCAACCCCGACGGGCGAATATCCACGAACACATAATAGGCACCCTGCGGATCGCTATAAGGGACGCCCTCGCTATCGAGCATCTGCATCCATGCGCGGCGGCGGCGGTCATACTCACTCAGGATAGCGCCGAACCAGTCACGCGGTTGGCTTAAAACCGCCAAGCCGCCGTACTGTGTGACGACATTGGCGCAAATCATCATCGCATGATGAAACGGCAGCATCGCCTCGACCAAAGGCGCGGGCGCGGCGATATAGCCAAGGCGCATCCCCGTCATCGCGAAACTTTTCGAAAAACTGTTGATCGTGATCGTGCGTTCGCGCATCCCCGGCAAGGATGCCATGCTGATATGCTTATGCTCGTCGAAAACATAATATTCGTAAATCTCATCACTGATCACCAATAGATCGCGCTCAATCGCGAGCTGGGCAATCGCGCGCAAGGTCGCTTCGGGCAGCACCGTCCCAGTCGGGTTATTGGGCGTCACCACGATGATCGCCCGCGTGCGGGGGGTGATCGCCGCCGCCAAGTCCTCCACCCGAATTGTGAAGTTGCTTTCTGGCGTCGCGGGCACGGGCACGAGCGTGCCGTCCAAAATTTTCGCATCGCGCGTGTATTCGTCATAATTCGGGGAAGGCGTCAACACCTCATCACCGGGGTTGAGCAAGGTCATCAGCGTGATCATCAACGCCTCTTGCGCGCCGCTGGTCACAATGATCTCGCTATCGGGATCCACCGTAACGCCATTTTCGCTCGTCAACTTCGCCGCAATCGCCGCCCGCAATTCGGGGATACCCGTCCATGCCGTATACTGAATTTTGCCGTCGCTCAATGCCTTCTGCATCGCTTCAAACACATGGGGCGGTGGCAAAAAATCGGGTGTGCCGCTTCCCAAGTTAATCAAACCGGGGATGGGGACAGAGGTTTGCCGCCCCAACGACCCGTGCAGCGCGTGGGCGCGTCCCGAAAAAAATTTTGAATAATCCATACCCTCATCCCCTCGCAAATTGTGCATACCGCGCTAGGGGCGCACTGGCGCGCGCCTCACCCAAACATCCTACAAACTAATCCAACGCCGTTCTTGCCACGATTGCCGCACGGCATCCATCGTCAATTGACACTTCCACCCATCATAAAAGGTGGCAGCGTTTTGAATCGGTTGCTGGTCGCGAATCGCGTCCGTGATCGCGCCCATCATCCCGACCACCGACACATTCCAAATGCCTTTGTTGATCCCCGGCAGACTGGCGTGGGGATCAGTTTCGCTCAGGTCTTGGAAGTCTTCACCGGGGCGGGCGAACAAGAGTTTTTCGTCACCGTCTGCCAATTTGATGGTGCCTTCACTGCCAAAAATTAGGGTGCTGTTGCCAGTGCCGTGTCGGGCTACGCCGCTCAAAAACACGTTGACGAGCGCACCATTGGTCATCTCTGCCATAAAGCTGATCTGATCATCAGCGGTCGCCGTCCATGCTTCCCCCGTGTTTTTATCACGACGATCGGGCACCATCACCGCCACCTGCCCGCTGATCGCGCCGACATCGCCCAACCAGTAGCGCATCAAGTCGATTTGATGCGACCCGTTCGCCCCCAAGCGCCCCCCGCCCATGCTTTCCAGCGACCACCAATCCTCTTTGGAGCGCGACGCGGGGTCGCCCCATGTCGCGCTGATGTTGACGATATTGACATGGCGCACCTGCCCAATCGCGCCTTCGGCAATCCATTGGCGGATTTTTCGACGATTGGGGTTAAACCGCAGCTCATGTCCGATCACATGGACACGCTTCAGCGCTTCGGCACGGTTGTACATGGCATAGGCTTCGGCGGCATTCATCGCCATTGGTTTTTCGCACAACACATGCGCGCCCGCGTCCAACGCGGCAAACGTCATCGCGGCATGATGCACCGTCGGCGTGGCGATCCCCACCAAATCAACGGCATGGTTTTCTAACATAACGCGATAATCGTCATAGGCGTTCGGCACATCAAAGGCGCGCGCCGCGTCTTGGGCGCTCTCCAAACGCGCGCTTGACACCGCCACCACCTCGACATCGGGGATCGTCTTGAGGGCGGGCAGATAAGCAGCGCGGGCAAAACTCGCGCCGATCACAGCAATTTTGATCGTCATAGCAACCTTACTCCCATAATCCACGTTCTTTAAGGGCTTCGCCCACCGCGCGCATGTTGACGAGTTCGGCTTCGCTGTAGTTGCGTGATATCAGCACCCCTGCCCCGCCGCCGTCAAAGCCAGCATGAACCGCCGCCTTGATGTCTTCCGGCAAAATAGCGCGGCTCGTCCCGCCATCACCCACGCCTGCGCCGATCCCAGGATACACTTTGCAGCGTCCACCGGTATCCGCGATCAGATTTTGCGTCCATTGCTTCACATATTCGGGCGTAAAGCCAGCCAATGGCGCTTCCGCCAGCGGCGAGATAAAGTCATCTAGCCCCAACACAGTCGCCAATGCCTGATACGCACCTTCGGGGGACGCATCTGCGAGGATGCCGCGTTGCCATGTTTTGGCAAATTCCGAAAAGCGCAAGCCTGCCGGCGTGTTGTACAACACCGGTTTCAAGAAATCCGCCGTATTGCCATAATCGGCTTGGTCATATTGCGCCTTCAAATACGGGTTGTAGGTATTGATCACCTGCCAAATGCCATAGCCGACTTCATGCTTGGGGTCACTATATTTGACCATGCCGTTGATCTCGGCATACATCGAGCGGTGGGCATCCAGCCACATCTTTTCCCACATCAACACTTCTGGGTGATGCAGCAAATGACGCAACAGCATGACGAAGACGCCATCGCGCGGGCGGTCGCCTTTGCGTACCCCTTGCAAAAAGGTATCAATCGCACGATACCCTTCTATGGCGCGTTCGACGCTAATCCCCCGTGCCCGCCCTTCCGCCACAAAATATTCATCAAAACCGGTGGTGCTGTCGGCACGGAACAAATCCATCAGCGGGCTTTGGCGCTCGATCCCCCACAACATGCCATCCAGCGCATGGTTGCTAAACCAATCATCAATGATGCTGCGCCACCATGCCCGATAGTGTGGATTGAGTAACGACGGGCGAGTCGCCACCTTGCCCCAATGATCGCGATCCAAATAGGCGTGGAAACCCGGTTGCCAGATATGGCGAATGCTGGAGGCTGCCGTCTCGCAATAATAGGTATAGGTTTTGATGCCGCGCGCCTGTGCTGCCGGGATCACCTCCGCCAGCGTATCAAAGCCTTTGGTGAGCGCGTCCGGTGCCAACAAGTTATCGGGGTTGGTGGTGTAGTAGGCAGGGTTCGGTTTCCAAAACGCCCCCCCTTGCAAATTGTCCGGTTCTGCCGCGCCATGATCGGGATACCCATAGAGCGCCCGTCCAGCATTGCCCCGGCTCCATGACAATGCCGAGATAAACAGCGCGTTCACCCCCGCCGTCGCTTGCAAAGTGTCCAACACTTGTTCGACGCCCTCATCAACAAAACTGATAGCACCGATTTGAATTCCTACGAATGTTTTTGCCATAAGAGCAATCCTTTATTGTTTAGCGATCCCGCAGACGGGGATCGAGAAAGTCGCGCAGCCAGTCCCCTAAAATATTGAGCGACAACACCGTCAGCATGATCGCCACGCCGGGGAACACAGCCAACCACCAACTGCCCCCCAGCAATTGATCGCGGCTTTCAGCAAGGATACCGCCCCACGTCGGCACCGTCGGCGGCACCCCCAAGCCCAAGAACGAGAGCGAGGCTTCGGTCAAAATGACGCTGGCGACATTGAAGGAAGCGATCACGGTCAGCGGGGCAACGACATTGGGGAAAATTTGCACGGCGATGATGCGTAAGCTGCTGGCACCCAAGCACCGTGCCGCTTCGACATACTCTTTTTCGCGCTGGCTGATGGTCGTCCCGCGCACGATGCGGGCATAAGTCACCCACTGACCAATTGCCAGTACGATGATCAAATTACCGACCCCCGCGCCCAACACGACCAAGACCATGATCGTGAGGAGAATAAACGGAAATGCCAACTGAATATCAGCGAGCCGCATGATCACATCATCAATGACACCGCCGTAATAGCCAGCGATCAACCCTGCCAAAGTTCCCACAAAGCCACCCACAATCACGGCGGCGACCCCGACAAAGATCGAAATACGCGCCCCATAGATAATGCGCGAATAGATATCCCGACCGAGGGCGTCCGTACCGAGCAGGAATTCCATCCGTCCCGTCTCTTCATTCACCTGAAAAGGCGGCATGAGACGCTCAATGAGGCTATTACGATTGGGATCTTTAGGGGCAATCGACGGACCAAACAAGGCGAGAAAGAGCATAAACGTCAAGATAATCAGCGCGAAAAGGGGCCAACGCGCTTTGATGATGCTGGTGCGCGCCCGTTTCCATGCTGAAACCGACCCGACGTGCGCAGCCGAATCTAAAACCGCCACACGGGGCGCGCTCACGGGGAGAGGAGTGGGGGATTGACCAGAAGCCTGCATGGGCGCACCTTATGCTTTACTGGAAGCGGATTAGTTAAGACGAATACGTGGATCGAGTTGCGCATAGATCAAGTCTACGATCAGGTTCAATCCGACGAACATAAAAGAAAACAGCACGACCGCAGTTTGCACTAACGGGATATCGCGCTGATTGATAGCATTGAAAACCAATCGCCCAACGCCGGGCCACGAGAATATTGTTTCCGCAATCACAACGCCGCTGAGCAAAAACCCGAATTCCAAGCCCACCAGCGTCACAATCGGGATCAAAGCATTACGCAGTGCATGGCGTAACACCACCGCCCGTTCTGGCAAACCTTTGGAGCGGGCAGTCTGAATATAATCAAGGGAAAGGACTTCCAGCATGGATGAGCGGACAAGGCGGGCATTGCGCGACAGTGAAAACACGCCGACGGTGATCCCCGGTAAAATCAAATGACGAATTGTTTGTGGCAAATTCGTGAGTGCCGTATTGATATCGCCGTCAAGTAACGGTTGTAAAAACGGCACATGCCCGCTGATCGGCAAAAAGCGGAGTTGCAACCCCACGAATAACACCAGCATCAAGCCCAACCAGAAACCGGGGATCGATTGCCCCAACATGGCGAGTAACATCACGCCCCCGTCGACCGCCGTCCCCCGCCGCATCGCCGAGATAATGCCGATGGGGATCGCCAGCGTCAACGATAAAATCAGCGCAAAAAAGGTCAGTTCTAGCGTTGCGGGCAAGCGTTCAAGGACAAGGTCAATCGCTGGTTTACGCGCCCGCAGCGACGTGCCAAAATCCCCTTGTAGCAAGCCGCCAATATAGCGTAGATATTGTTCCCCTAGCGGACGATCAAAACCAAGTCGTTGGCGGGCATCAGTAATTTCTTCCTCTGAGGCGCGTTCACTCACATAGAGATAGGTCGGGTCGCCCGCGAGGTGGAGCGTCAAAAACGCCAACACCGTCACGCCAAGGATCACGATAATGGATTGTGCCAGACGACGCGCGATATATATCCACATCAGGTTTGTTCATTCTCAACACTGGTGGGGACGCACCCTCTCAGGCGCATCCCCACACGAAGCGAAAGTTACGACCAGCAGAATAGCTTAGGGGTTCAACGTCGCGCCGTACATCACGATTTTTTCGTCGCGGCGCGCTTGCCAGTTCAAACGATCGCTGACACCGTAGAAATCTGGTTGGAAGTACAGCAGCAGCCACGGGGGATCGTTGTAGAAAACTTCGAGCATTTGGTCTTTGACGGCACTTTCAGCGGCAGGGTCAAGACCAGCGGTCTGATCCCACAGGCTGAACCATTCTTCGTTCGCCCAGTTGGTGTAGTTGGTGCCGGCATCAGGGGCGCTCAGGTCTGCCATATCATAGAGAGCGCTCCATGTGCTGCCACCGGTGCCGAGGAAGAACAAAGGTCCGATTTCTTTAGCGCGTACCAAAGGCAAGTAATCTGAACTCCAATCGCGAATATCGACCGTCGTTTGGACGCCGACATCGGTCAGGTATTGAGCGAGGGCTTGCACGACGTTGGCATCGTTCAGATAACGACCACGCGGGCCCATCATCGTGATTTCAAAGCGGATGCCGTTGTCACCACGCGGATAACCCGCTTCATCCAACAGTCGTTCTGCTTCTGCTGGGTCATAAGGGTAGGGTGTCAAGTTGGGGTTGCTGTTCGGGTCATTGACCATGCTGGCGGCACGAGTACATTCGGTGCCCAACAAGGTGGCGCAAATGGTAGGGACGTCGACCGCGTACTGAAGAGCGACGCGGACATCCGTATTCTGGATTGGCTCATAACCGGGGGCATCGGCAAACGCTTCACCGAATTGGAACCCGACGTACATCCGGCGCGTACCAGCCACGCCTTGCACCATCGCCACGCCCGAATTATTGACGGCATCGACTTGATCCGGCGGCACGTTGGCGATCACATCGACATTGCCGGCGATCAGTTCGGCGACACGGGTCGAAGCTTCGGGGATCACGCGCCAGTAAATTTGGTTGAAAACGGCATCACGTAGTGTGAAACCCTCGACTTTTTCGATCAAGACATAATCGTCACGAACCCATTCGACAAAGCGATAGGTACCCGATCCAATGGGATTTTCGGCGACGGTGGCGACATCCGTGGCTTCGTAGTAATCCTTGCAGTGGATGTAAACTTCCGACAACAGACCGAGTCGCAGTGATTCAGATTGAGCGCGGTCAGTGACGATAGTCACTTCTAATTCGCTATCGGCGCGGGCATCCACATAACCAGCCGAGGGGAGGACGAAACCAACTGTATTGCCCGTAAAGGCATTGGCAGGATCCGCAGCGCGGGTGAAGGTGTAAGCGACATCTTCAGCGGTCAGGGCTTCACCATCGTGGCAGGTCAAACCTTCATTGAGCGTGAAGGTCCATTCGGTGCCATCTTCGCTGATGGTATATCCAGTCGCCAAATAGGGCGACAGCACGCCCGTTTCAGTGATTTCGTACAAAGTGCCGAAAACGTGACCAAAAATGTTTGATTCGGCTCGCGAGCCGACCAAGGCGGGTTCCAGCGCACCCACATCCACGCTCTGAGCGATCACCAAGGTGGTGTCATCAGGCGTTTGGGCGCTGGCGGGCAGGACGAAGGCGAGAAGCGCCAACACTACGACGATCAAAAAGCGAGTACGTGCCATAACAGTTAAACTCCCCTATTTCCTAAGTTAAACAACGGGCGAACTTGACGAATTGAGGGCGATCCAACAGCTTTCAGTCAATTTATCCTTTCGCTAAAGCTTCAAAGTCATCGAAATGAGGATTTCTTCGTATCTGCCTTCATTCCTTCAAGGATTTCGGCAAGGAATACGCTACGGGTTTGACGGCTAGAAACCGCGCACGCTTCCACCATCGCCAGTGATACAAGATGATCGCGCCCGCTACATTCCAGCGGTGCCCCCTCCATCACATGGTTTAGGAAAGCGTCCAACAGTCCTGCCGTTTCGGTGATCCATTGCTCGTGGGGGGGCAGTGGCACCGGGGTCAAGGTGGCATCATGTTTATGGGCATACGACAATTCCCCAAATTGATGGCGTTGCGAAGTGACTCCATTGGTGCAGTCAGTGCGCCATTCAAAATTCGGTTCTTGCCAGCCACTTTGCCATGTCCCCTGATAATTGGCGATCATGCCATTCTTAAACGCGAACAGCGCCGCCACATTGGCATCGCTTTGATACATGCTCCACGGCGGATTCCAAGTGTGTGCGGTCACACTCACGGGATCACTGCCATAGACGAACCGCATCAGATCAAAATGATGGATCGATTGCTCCCATAACATCGGCTGATCCATCGTCAGGGGGTATTTATTTAAGTCGGGGCGATTACCATCACGCCAACGCTCATACGTGAAGCGGGCAAATGACGGTTGACCGATCTCGCCAGAGGCGAATAAATCGATCAGGGCGCGGGTGACGCCCAAATAACGGAAGTTTAAGCCGATCATCAAAGCGACATCGGCGGATTCAGCAGTTTCGACCAACGCAGTGGCTTCGCGCACATTGAGCGCCAGTGGCTTTTCGATCAACATCGGGATGTTCCGTTCGGCGCACTCAAGGAGGTGGATATCCCGCCCAATGGGCGGATTTGCCAACACCAACCCCCCGATCCCATCCCCTGCGAGGGCATTCAGGGCGGCGCGCAGGGTGGTGAATGCCGGACGTTGCCCAAACTCGGCAATCGCACGTTCTTGGGCAGCGGGATAGGGATCGACATAAGCGGCAATCTCGCACCGCGACGACCGCGTAATGACTTCTGCCCAATGTCGCCCACGTACTCCTAAACCAGCGAGGATCAACCTCAGCGTCATGACTTGTACTCCAATCCCATCAACATTTGCCAATGATCAACACATCTGCGAAGTCCGGCTTCGGGCAGCGTCCACGCGCTAAAGCCGATCTCATCCCACAAGCGGGCGTTCGTCAGCCAACCGCGCCGCGTCCAGGCGGGGCTATTTTGCTCTGGTTCATCATGGCGATAAATCTGAGCAGCAGGTACCGTTGTTTGCACCTTGCGCGCCCAATCGATATTGGTGATCACCTGTGCTGATGCCACGTTGTAAAGAGAAAAACGCAAAGTCGGCACCTCTAACAATTGCGCCACCACCTCCCCGACATCGGGGGCAAACGTCCAGTCGCGGGCGTCATCAGGGGAATAAACATCAATGCGCTGGCTCGTAAGAGCTTGGTGGAGATAACGTCCTACCAAACTGGTGCGTGGTCGCGATGGGCGCGCTTGTTCTCCCAATCCATAGATGCTGCTCAAACGGATACAAACGATATCCCGCTGATAGACAGTCTTTAGGGTATCCGCCAACGATTCGGTCAACGTTTTAGCGACGGCGTAAGTCCCCAAAGGCGTTGGGCGGTCGTCTTCGTTGACCGCGCCCGTCGTCGTGCGAAAAATGCCGCTAGAACTGATCACGACGGTACGTTTCACATGGCTACTTGCCCATTGCAGCACATCCAATAACGGGGCGATATTCACGCGCAAATTATCTTCGGGGGTCTCGCCGCGTTCTTCCGGAGAGGCGGTGATCGCGGCACCATGCACGAGGGCATCAAACGACTCGTTCGGAAACAACTTAGGAATGTCTTCGACCGGGCTTTCGATCCACCGGATGCGATCACCCCATGCCAACCACTCGGTTTTCAGCGCCTCGTCAAAGGCGACATCCAGCGCCACCACCTGCACGCCACGACGCAACAACGCCGTCGCAATAGCGCGGGGCACAAAACCGCCCGCCCCCGTGATCAACACTCGTGGCGAAGTCGTCACGGCGTGCCTCCGGTGACTGCCTGATTGGTGCTATCGTCCCATAATTCCACAATGAGATCGAGCGATGACACCACATGTTTTTCGATCAAATCCATCGCTTCCGGTTCGTTGCCACTGGCAATCGCTTCGATGATCGGCACATGGTTGTAAGCGATCTGCCGCAAGTCGCTATTGCGGCGATTGCGCAATGCCATCACTTGCCGCACCCTCAGCGTGACCATGCTCCATGTCTGCGCCAGCAGATGATGCTGACTCAGGTCGATGAGTGTGTCGTGGAAGCGGCGGTCGATTAAGTTCACTTCTTTCAAATTGCCATTCACGGCGGCTGCCAACATCTCGTCAAAAATGGCGCGCAGGGTGGTGCTATCTTCGGGTTTGCCAGCGACGATGATGCGGCGAATGGCAAATTGTTCCAGCACACACCGCAAAGTGTAGAGTTCTTCAATATCTTGCCGCGTCAGGTTGCGCACAACCGTGCCTTTGTAAGGGATGGTTTCGACCAATCCTTCATGGCTTAAAATTTGAAAGGCTTCTCGTAAAGGGGCACGGCTCACACCCAACTGAGCAGCAAGATCATTTTCGAGGAGTGCTTGCCCCGGTTTGATATCGCCACTGACGATTGCTTCACGCAGCGTATCCAGAATCTTCTCGCGAAGCGGTTTATTCTCGACATGCTGAAGCAAAACGCTTTTAGTTGACATGCTTTTGCCTAAATCCTATAATGCTTGTTTATTGTCGACCGCTGATTGTCTACTGTCGACAGAACTCATATAATGGCTATATACTAAACGTGTCAGCGCCCTGTTGTCAAGAAATTGGGTGAAATTGTCTGAAATAAAGTTCAAAACACATCGAAGGGAGCCTCCAATGCAGTTACGAACCAATGAATCGCGGTTAGTGGCGATGGCAGTGAACGGTGCCATCAGCCAGCCCAGCCTACGCTATCCGGGCTATACCCTCGACTCGCAAGGGGTCGGCTCGGTGTTGCCCGGTATGAGCGGCGTGGTCTATAACGCCCGCGTCGGCGATCCCGCTTTTGGTTGGGCAGCCGATCATGTTGAACCGGGCGTCAGCATCGCCAATAGTGATCCCGCGCCGGATATGGCACTGCACTACCTGACCTGTATGGGCAACCGTGCCATCGTCATCAGCGGCATGGCAAAAGGGGCAGAAGGCATCGTCACGGGCGAACATGCTCGCATCTTGGTTGATTTTGCGCCCGATACCAATGATCTCTTATGTGTGGGCGATACCATCCAAATCATCGCCTATGGGCGCGGCTTGCTGCTGGAAGATTTCCCGCAGATCGAAATCAAAAAAATGAGTCCCCGTCTGCTCCACAACATGGGTATCACCGTCAGTGCCGATGGCAAGCATATCCGCGTCCCTGTGACGATGGAGCTGCCCCCTCGTATCATGGGCAGTGGTGCCGAACTCAACAGCGAATTTGTCGATCAAGACTTGATGAGCGGCGACCGCGATCTGATGGCACAACTGGGCATCGACCAAATGAAGCTCGGCGATATCGTCGTCATCCCCGACGCCGATCACCACTATGGACGCGGCTATCGCAAGGGCGCGGCGGCGATCTCGCTCTGTATTCACGGCGACTCGGTCATGACGGGGCACGGACCCGGCATCCTCACGCTGATGACCGCCACTGATTCTGTCATTGAATGGGTGATCGATCCTAACGCCAATATTGCCAATTATCTCAATATTCGGGAGAACGTATGAGCGCGCGCAACAATACCGATAAATTAATCTGTGTCTCGGTGATGGGGCAAATTGCCTCGCCGGGGTTTCCGGGGTTGCCCGCCGAGCCGTATCGACTGGACTCGGATGGACGCGCCTTTTTGCTGCCCACCTATGGCGGCATTGTCTATAACGTCTCGGTCGGCGATTCGGCATATGGCTGGTTAGCCGATTGCATTCATCCGGGCGTCAGCATTTCGCTCAAAGATGAAAATGGCAATCGCGGCTTGAACTTGTTGGCATGTGTCGGCAACACCGCGATGGTGATGAGCGGCGATGCCAAAGGCGCAAAAGGCGTCGTGACCGGCAAAAGCGGGCGCTTTAGCGAACATGTCATCTTGCACTTCAGCCCCGCCGACCGCGAAAAAATGGCGATTGGCGACAAAATCAACATCAAAGCCTGTGGCGTGGGCATGACCCTTGGCGATCACCCCGATGTGAAGTTGAAAAGCTGTTCCCCCGAACTCGTTGACGGGTTGGAAGTGACGACGGGCAACAATGGCAGCCTTAATGTCCCCGTGACCGCCGTAATCCCCCCCCATCTCTTGGGCGCGGGTGCCGGCTTGACCAGCGAAGGCGGCTCACTCCACATTCAAACGCAAGACCGCGCCGAAATCGCACGCTTAGGGCTGGATCAACTGCGCTTAGGCGACATCGTCGCGCTCGAAGATTTTGACAGCAGTTGGAATCACGGCTACTTGCGCGGGGCAATCGGGATTGGCGTCATTGGGCAAGGCGATAGCCCCCGTTCCGGATATGGACCCGGCGTCACTTTGGTCATGACCAGCATGAAGGGTGGCATCAATCCCGTCGTCACAGCCGGTGTCAACATCAAAGAGGTCTTTAACTTACAAGCATAATCACCTTCCAAAAGGAGACAGCATGATGGCAAGTGATGGACGATACATCAAACACATGGCATTTGCCGTGCGCGATGCCAACGCAGCACTGAAGCAATATCAAGAATTCTTGGGTGTGGGCATAAACGCCGAAGTCAAAGACTACCCCAAGTCGCGCAACCGAGTCGCGCTTTTCAATGTCGGCGAGGTCGAATATCAGTTGTGCCAATCGCTGGACACAGGCGGACGATTTGACCAGTGGATCACGGATCGCGGCTACGAAGGATTGCATCATATTTGCTATGCCGTGCCCAACATCGATCAAGCCCTTGCAGACGCCCAAGCCAAAGGCGCGACCCTCAAAGAATGCTCGGCGTGCAAAGTCACGGGTAGTCATGTCCACCCCGAAGGCTGGGTCGCCTTTTTGCAAGAAGAAGCGGGTGGCATCGAAATCGAAATGATGCAGGTCTACACGCCCGAACAACTCGAAGAGTACAAAGCCGTCAAAGGGATTTAGCCCATGCCAATCTCATTGGTGCGTGTCCCAGTGGATGCGCTTTACGAATTTACCTATACCTGCTTTACAGCCATGGGGGTTTCGCCCGAAGAAGCCGCTTACTGCACACGCGGCTTGATGCACAGCGAACTCCGGTGCCTGCCCGGTCAGGGACAAGGGGTGCGCCGTCTGCCCGTGTACCATGAACGGATCAGCAAAGGGTACATCACCCCCGGCGCACCCTTCGAGATCGTCAAAGAATCATCGGCGTTGGCGCTGGTCGATGGGCATAATGGGTTGGGGTCAGTGGTCGCGCAGAAGTCGATGGAACTCGCCGTCCAAAAAGCCAAGATCAACGGCATCGGCACTGTCATCGTGCGCGGCAGCACCCATTTTGGCTCGGCAGCGGTGCCCGCTTTACGCGCTGTTGAGCAAGGCTGTCTCGGTGTCGCCTTCACCAATGCCGGACCCGAAATGGCACCATGGGGGGCAGCATCAGGCGTCGTCGGCACCAATCCTTGGGGGATTGCCGCACCCACCGGTGGCGCTTTCTCGGTTGTCCTCGATATTGCCCTCACCACCGCCGGCAAAGGCATGATGCAATGGCACGCCCGCGAAGGCATGAAAATGCCACTGGATTGGGCATTGACGCCTGACGGCGAAGAAACCGATGACCCCGAAGCCGCCATGAAAGGCGCACTACTGGGTATCGGGCAACACAAAGGCTATGGTCTGGCGATGCTTACCGATGTGCTGACCGGGGTGATCGCAGGGGGCGGCTTCGGCTTGGCACCCTATAGCAACCCGGCACAACAAGATGTTTCACACACCATGATCGCTATCGATATTGCGTGGTTTATGCCGCTGGCAGAATTTACGGCGCGCATGGATCGCTTTATCGGCGATATCAAAGCGGCGAAAAAACGCCCCGGCGTGACCGAAATTCTCGTCCCCGGTGAGGTCGATCACCGCCGCGAACAAGAGTATCGTGCCCACGGCGCACACCTCGACTCGGTGATTTTCGACCAACTGCAAGAATTAGCGGGCAAGCTTGGCATCACCTTCCCATTTGATCGCGAGGAGGTGGCATGAGCGCTTCGACACTGGCACGCCCTTTGGCAGCGCGCGTCCATGCCCTGCCCGAACTCGCCGCGTGGCACGGCGAAACAACGGAACCCGTTCATGAAGGGGTGCTACACGCCGCCTTCAAAGCGCTTGACGATGGGCAAACGCATTACACCGACCGCCCCGGCATCAAACCATTGCGCACCAAAGCCGTCACCCAATTGGGGATGCGTTATGGCGTCGAATATACCGCCGATGAAGTGACCATCACCTGTGGCGCAACCGAAGCCCGGTTCGTCGCCCTTAAGCAATTGGTAGACGCCGGCAAGAAAATTTTGCACGCCGGCGATGACGAAACCATCCTCGGCGCGGCGGCGCTGATCGGTGCCGCGTTGACGACCGACCCCGACGATGCCGACATTGCCCTGCTCTATCTGACCAATACCATTCCCGCCGAGCAAGCGCAAGCGTTGGCAGAACGCGCGGGTGAGCGCGGGTGGTGGATCCTCTTCGATACCGCGACGCCCGATCACAACAACAGGTTTCACCCAGCGCTCAGCGCGGAATTAGCACCGCTCACGATCACCATTGGTAGTGCCAGCGACCAACTCCCCGGTTGGCGTGTCGGCTGGTTAGCAGGTTCCAAAGTGGCAAACAAACTGCGCGCCTATAAACAAAGTATGACCATTTGTACACCCAGCGTCAGCCAATGGGCGGCGATGGGCTTGGAGGAGACTGTCAATGGTGCTGGCTAACCCAAATATCCCCGAAGACGTGCGCGCAGTCGCTTCCGACGGTACCCAATTACGCTATAAGTTGATGGAATTGAGCGCGCAGTACCCCGACGCTATCGCGCTAGGGCGGGGCGACCCGGACGTGTCGACGCCGCTGCACATCATCGAAGCGACCAAAGCGGCGATCCGCGATGGCAAGACCGGTCTCACCCCCGTGCCGGGCTTACCCGCCCTGCGCGAAGCCGTCGCAGCAAAATTGCGCGCCGAAAATGGTCTCGATACCCAAGCCGCCAATGTGATCATCACCACTGGTGGGCAAGAAGGCTTGTATCTGATCATGCAAGCACTCCTCGATCCCGGCGACGAGGTGATCGTCCCTGACCCGCGCTACACCTCGTATGACGAAGCCATCGCCAGCGCGGGCGGCAAAATCGTCTTGATCCCCACCGACCATGAGGACGCTTTCAACCTGCGCCCCGAAGCCGTCGAAGCGGCGATCACCGCTCACACCAAAGTGATCCTGATCATCACCCCTAGCAATCCAACCGGCGGGATCGTCACCGAAGATCGACTGCGCGCCATTGCCGACATCGCCATCCGCTACAACTTGCTCGTGATCAGCGATGAAATTTACGAAAAGTTCTTGTATGACGGCTGGCAGCACTTCAGCATTGGCAGTCTGCCGGGCATGGCAGAACGAACCATCACCCTCAACGGTTTCTCGAAAACCTACGCGATGACGGGTTTTCGTGTTGGCTATGCCGCCGCCCCTATCAATGTGATCGAGGCAATGGCGAAAATTAAAGCGGTGACGACTGGTGCCGCCGCGACCGTCAGCCAGTGGGCAGCACTGGCAGCCGTTACTGGCACGCAAGCGCCCATTGAAGCTTTCCATGCGCTTTACGATAGCCGCCGCCGCTTGATGATGGTGGGGCTACGCGCTATGGGCTTATCATTCAGTGACCCGCGTGGTGCCTTTTTCTTGTGGACGAACAGCAGCACCACCGGCATTCATGCCACCGAACTTAGCTATTTGCTCCTCAAAGAAGGGCGGGTGTTGATCTTCCCCGGCACGGGTTTTGGCGACAACTGGGGCGGGTATTTGCGCATCAGCGTCTTGCAGAGCAGCGACTTGCTGAGCGAAGCACTGGAACGCATGAAACCCATCTTAGAACGTTACCGGAGCGAGTGAGCGATGAGCGCGCTGATCGAACGTTTACAGGCGCTCATTCGTATTCCGTCGCCTAATCCGTCGGGCGATACCCGCGCCATCGCCGCCTACATTGCCGACGTGATGCGGGCGGCAGGGTGCCGCGTGACCACCGCCGCCCCCGACAGCAAGCCGGAAGCCGTCAGCGTGATCGCCACCATTGGGCAAGGCGACCCTGTGATCATGCTTCATGCCCATATCGACACCGTGCCTATCGACGCCAATGAAGCGCTTCGCTGGAGTTCCGACCCCTACGCCGCCGAAATTCGCGATGGGCGTATTTATGGCAAGGGTAGTATTGACGACAAAGCCCCCCTTGCCGCCATGATGGAAACCATGATCGCCGTCGCGCATCATGGCGAAGCGCTAAAAGGCACTTTGGTGCTTGCTGCCGCCGCCGAAGAAGAAGTCGGCGGGCGTTTGGGTACCCGTTGGTTGGCAGATCACGGCTATTTACCCATGTGTGATTTCATCATCGTAGGCGAACAAACCCATAACCATGTCGCCACAGCGCATAAAGGCGTCTTACGGGCAACTATCCGCACGACTGGGCGCTCGGTTCATGCCACCAATCCAGATCGCGGCATCAATGCCATCACCGCCATGGCGAGCATAGTCCTCGCGCTGGATGCGTATCATCACAATCTATCGGGACAGCGCCATCCATTGGTGGGTGTTCCCACCTGCAATGTCGGCGTGATTCATGGCGGCAGCACCGCTAACGCCGTGCCTGATAGCTGTGCCATCGCTATCGACCGCCGCATGATCCCCGGCGAAAACCCGGCTCTGGTGCAGCAAGAACTCATCGCGGCAGTGAGTGCTGTTGACATTGCCCCGGCGGAAGCAACGGTCGGGGATTTTCTGGTATCAGACTGGTTCAGTTCGACGGTGGATACCCCACTGGCACAGCTATTTATGGGCATTGTCAGCGAAACCCTTGCCATCGTCCCCACCCCTATCGGGTATCTACCGGGGAGCGATGCGAAACATTTACGCGGCGTCTTGCGCGGCGAAATGATCATCTTCGGTCCCGGCAGCTACGAAGTCGCGCACGCTTATGACGAGTATGCCGAGATCGCCGAGCTAGAGGCGACTGCACACATTTTAGGGCGCTTCATCGACCAAGTCTTAATCACTAGGCAAACCCACCATGATGTATGACACGATTATCGTAAATGGAGAGGTGATCACAGAGCGCGCTGTTGAAGCGGTCGATCTGGCGATCAACGAAGGCAAGATCACAGCGGTCGTCGCACGCGGCACACCGCTCGAAGCGCGCGAGATTATCGACGCGCATGGGCACTATGTCATCCCCGGCGCGGTCGATATTCATTTCCACTGCCGCGCCCCAGCCTATCCCCAACGTGGCGACTTCGCCACCGAAACCCGCGCTGCTGCCGCCGGGGGCGTGACCACCATTTTTGAAATGCCGATCAGCAAACCTTGCTGTGCTACGGGCGAAATCTTCCGCGCTCGGCGGGCGTTGGGCGAAGCCAATGCCTATGTCAACTTTGCCCTCTTCGGCGCTCCCGGTCTACTTAAGCGGGAAGAAGTTCACGCGATGGCGGACGAGGGCGCGATTGGGTACAAAATTTTTATGACCTCCGCGCCCGCTGGGCGCAATGATGAATTCGATGGGCTTTGCCTGCCCACCTCAGAACTACTTTATCAAGGTATGAAACTTGTCGCCGAAACCGGCTTAGTCTGCGCCGTCCATTCCGAGGATAACGCACTCCTAGAATGGCACACCGCCCAGTTACAAGCTGCTGGTCGTAATGATGTATTGGCACATAATGAGTCCCGCCCGCCCCATGTCGAAGCGCTGGCAATCGCCACCCTGCTCACGCTCAACGAAAGCATCGGCGTCAACTTGCATATCGTCCATTTGAGCAGTTATGAAGCGCTGGAAGTCTTTCGTCGCTTCAAACGTACCGGCTCCACCGCCAGCGCCGAAACTTGCACGCATTACCTGTTATTCACCGAAGACGACATGGAGCGCGCCGGACCCTATGCGAAGATCAACCCGCCCCTGCGCAAAAAATTAGATCAGGATGCCTTATGGGGTGGCTTGCAAGACCACACGTTGATGGCGATCACGACCGATCATTCGCCCTTCACTACCGAAGAAAAAGAGCGTGCCCGCACCGATATCTGGCGCACCCCCCCCGGTTCGCCGGGCGTGGAAGAGTTGGTCTTGGCGGTGATGGATGCTGCGCTCAAGGGCAAGCTTGACCTGCTGCACGCCATCAAGCTGATTAGCACCAACGGCGCGAAACGCTACGGCATTTACCCCCAAAAAGGGACACTCGCCATCGGTGCCGACGCGGATATTGTGTTATATGATCCTCGTGAAACCACCACCATCCACCAAGACATGCTCTTCAGCCAAGCGAAGGCGTGCGATAAGCTGTATGAAGGCATGACTTTTCAAGGAAAAGTACGACGGACGCTCGTGAATGGGCGCACCGTGTTTGAGAATGGCGAAATCAAAGGGCAACCGGGATGGGGCAAATTCGTCCGTCCGGTACGAGAAAATGTGGATAAAGGATTTTAGATGGCATATCCGCTCGATTTTTCCGAATACTTCAATTATGACGCGCTGACTGGGCATCTGAAAGGACTTGCCGCCGCCTATCCGACCTTTGCGACGCTGGCGAGTCTCGGCACCAGTTGGCGCGGGCGCGATGTCTGGTGTATGACAATCACCAATCCCGTCACTGGGGCACACAGCGATAAACCGGCATTTTACATCGACGCCCATATCCATGCCGAAGAAGTCGCCACATCCCACACCGCCCTCTACACGGCATGGTATTTGCTAGAAAACTACGGCACCGACCCGTTGGTGACATGGTTGCTCGACAACACAGCCTTCTACATCCTGCCGCGCACCAACCCCGATGGTGCTGAGATCAGCCTGACCACCGGGCATCACTGGTGCGGCAACGGGCGCTATCTGCCCGGCGAAGAGCAAACACGCGGCTTATGCCAAGAAGATATCAACGGCGATGGGCACATCGTCCAGATGCGCATCCAAGACGAGGCGGGCGAATGGAAGATCAGCGACCTTGACCCCCGTTTGATGGTGCAGCGCGCACCGGGCGAGGTCGGCGGCACCTACTACCGCATGTACCGCGAGGGCACGATTCGGGGCGACTGGGACGGCGTGACCATCACCATCGAAAAACCGCGCGATGGCAACATGAACCGCAACTTCCCGGCGGGTTGGTATCCCGAAAATCGTCAATACGGCGCGGGCGAAACCCCACTCAGCGAACCCGAAGCGATGGCAGTCGCCCGTTTCATCCTTGACCACCCCAACATCAGCGGGATGCAGTGTTATCACACGCACGGCGGTTTGCATCTGCGTCCGTCTTTGATCGCCCCCGATGCCAGTATGCCGCGTGCCGACCTCGCCATTTACAAGACCATCGGCGCGATGGCAGACGCCGTGACGGGCTATCCGGTGATCTCCGTCTACGAAGAATTCACGCCCGATCCGTCGCAAGCGCGCACCGGTTCAATGATGCAATGGTCGTATGACGAAATGGGTATCATCACTTTTTCCACCGAGTTATGGAATCCTGAGCTGGCAGCGGGCTTGCAACACCCAGAGAAATACCAAGTCCGCGCCCGCTCTGCCGATGACGAGATCCGCCTGTTGCACTACAACGATGAGCATTTGGGCGGCAAGGGTTTCATCGACTGGACACCGTTCGATCACCCGCAATTGGGGCGTGTCGAGATCGGTGGGTGGACGCACATGTACACCTTCCGCAACCCACCCCCTGCGAGCTGGGCAACCACCGACAAAGCACGCGGTTTCCTGCCCGAAACCATCCACAACAACTGTCTATTCACGCTTAAGCACGCCGCTTGCACCCCCCTGTTGCGCTTTTCGGCGGTCAAGGTCGAGCCACTGGGTGCGGATTTGTTCAAAATCACGGCAGTCGTCAAGAATATCGGCTATCTACCCACGCATTTGACCGAAATGGCGATCAAGCAAAAAGTCGCCGTCACCACTCAAGTGGCGCTTGAGTTCCCCGATCATGTGCAATTGCTGATGGGTGAAAAGGTGCAAGACCTTGGTCACTTGGCGGGGCGTGATGAACGCAATGCCACCTGGTCGCCTTGGCTGCGCGAATGGCATAGCTCGCAACGCAAAGCCGAATGGCTGGTGCGCGCCGCGCCGGGCGTCACCTTGAGCCTTGAAGCAGGATCGGCACGGGCAGGCGTGGCGCGCGCTGAGGTGGTCTGCGCATGATGCTACCCGTCGCGTTTTATCAGCACAAAATCATCCAGATGCAAGCCGCTATGGAGCGTGAGGGTCTCGACGGGGTATTGCTCCTAGATGCCATTAACGTCAATTATGCCGTCGGCTTTCATCATATCCCGTCTGAGCGCCCCTTGGGGGTATTCGTCCCCAAATACGGCAAGCCCGCGCTGTTCGTGCCGCTCTTGGAGCAAGAAAACGCCGCCGATACATGGGTGACAGACATCCGCGCTTATTTTGAATACCCGGGCGAAGAACATCCCGTCGTGTGGATGGTGCGCGAAGCCGGGGTCGAGCGCTTGGGCGTGGATACCCTCACCGTTGATGTTTATCGGCTCCTGCCCGACGGAGTAGAGATCACAGCGCTGATTGAGCGTATGCGTTGGATCAAGTCCGCCGAAGAAATCTCGCTCATTGAGCAAGCGGCGGGTTATGCCGATTATTGTTTAGAACTGGTGCGCGATCACGCCCCAGCGATTATCCGCGATGGCGGCACCGAACTCGACATCCTTAAGTTTTGTGTCGGCGAAACAGCAGCAAAATTGCGCCGCGAAGTTGGCGAACGTTTTCAGTTGCGCGGAGCAGCGGTCGTCGGCACGGTTCACAGCGGGGCGCGGGCAGCGTTGCCGCATGGCTCCCCCATTGCCCGCCAACCCCAGCGTGGTGAATTGATGATCGCCGGCATCGGCGCGAGCGTGGGTGGCTATCACGCCGAAAGCGGTGCGACCTTCGTGATCGGCGATCCCATCGGCGATCAAATGCGGGTGCTGCAAGCGGCATCCGATTGCAACGATGCGGCAGTCAAGGCGCTCGTTCCCGGTCGCACTTGTGCCTCGGTCAATAGCGCCGCACTGGCTGTGCTGCGCGCATACGGCTTTGGCGATGCTATCCGTCATCGCATCGGGCACGGCATGGGCTTGCAAGGGCACGAATCGCCGTGGCTTGCCCCCGGTGACGCCACAATTTTGGAACCGGGCATGGTGTTCAGCAACGAACCCGGCATCTATCGTCCCGGCATCGACGGCTGTCGCACCATCAACAGCATGATCGTGACCGAGAGCGCGGCAATCGTCCCCAATCGTTTCCTGCGCGATCACCCGCCTGAAAAACGCATCTTGACGTGGTGATCGTTTATCAACAATCGTTACCAAAGGGGCGCATAACGCGCCCCTCGATTCCTAATCCTATATGCTATCGACGAGGTACATCATGCCTGAACCAGCCGCTTGGCGCTATCAAAAAATTCTGTTGCCGATGTTTGACCTACCCGCCCATGCCCGCGTTTTCCTCAATGCCCGCGTCTTGACGTGCATCGGCGATGAAGTGATCGAAAATGGTTTTGTGTGGATCGACGGGGGCAAGATCAAAGCCGTCGGCGCAATGGCGGATTGGGACGCCACGACCAACACCTCAGTCGAGGTGATCGACTGCGCTGGCAAAACCGTCATGCCGGGGATGATGAATTCGCACGCCCATCTCGCATGGGACGGCATCCACGACCTCGCCCGCCAGTCGATGGACGATGCGCCGGAGATCAGCGCCTACAAAAGCGCCGCCAACATGCTCAAAAATTTGCGCGCAGGCGTCACGCTGGTGCGTGATTTGGGCATGAACACGACCAATCTGTTCGCCAAGCAAGCCATCGAACAAGGTATTTTCCCCGGTCCGCGTTTATTGGTGTGCGGGGAAGCCATCATCCAAACGGGCGGGCACACCTATTGGTGTTGCCGTGAAGCCAGTGGTGCCGACGAAATGCGTCGTGCCGTGCGCGAACAAGTGCGCGGCGGTGCCGATTTGATCAAGATCATGGCATGTCACGACACCCTCGAATTCACCGACGCCGAACTAGAAGCCGTGATCGACGAAGCGCATCGCAACGGCTTGCCGATCACCGCCCACGCCACCTACAATGATTGCATCAAGCGGGTGGCACAGTTTGGGATTGATTGCGTGGAACATGGCGGCTCGATGGATGATGAGACGATCCAATTGTTGCTCGACAAGCACATCCCCATCGTGACGACCTTTGCCCCATTGGTGATGCAAGCGAATGAAGTCATCGCCCGCAAGTTCAATATCCCCGAATGGAAGATCGAGGAACGCAAGAAAGCCGTCGCCAACCCAGCACGTTACGAAGGCTTGGTCAAGGCAGCTCAAGCGGGCGTGCCCATTGGCTTTGGCACCGATGCGGGTAGTCCGGCGGTCGGTCATGAAGTGGTCGCGCCGGAACTGAAGTTTATGGTGCATGTGGGCGTGTGTGCCGATAATTATGCCGCCTTGCGCAGCGCCACCATCGTCGCCGCCCGTATCAATCGCGTCGAAAAGAAGCTCGGCACGTTGGAAGCCGGCAAAGATGCCGATGTGATCGTGATCGACGGTGACCCACTGGCAGACCTGGACGCGCTCAACCGCGTACAAATGACGTTCATCGCTGGCAAAAAGATGATCGGCGTGGAGGGGTAACGTGGCGCGGAGAAGCGCTGTTCTCTTCCTGATTTACAGCGCCCTCTTTCATATTGGCTTGTTGGGGATGCTGGATGTGCTGGTGAATTTTTATTTCGTCAGCCTCGGTCATGCCCCCGAAACCATCGGCATCCTGCAAGCGCTGCCGCGTTTGGCGGGCTTCATCACCAGTGTGCCCATTGGCTTACTCACCAACCGGCTCGGCACACGGCGCGTGTTGGTGATCGCCACGTTTGGCTGTGTGGTGGCATTATGGCTCCAGTTGATCCCCATATTGCCGATGTTGGCGCTCAGCCGTTTCTTGTTCGGCTTGTGTTATGGCGCACAACAGATCGCCAACTCGCCCCAAATGATCACGCTCGTCGGGGCAGAGGGGCGCACGCGCTTTTTCGCCCTGCAAAACGGCATCAGTATGGCGTCGATGGCGTTCGGTAGCTTCATTGGCGGGATGGTGCCCACATGGATCGTCGCCTTGTCGGGGGCATTTGTCCCGGCGGCGTGGGTTGTGAGCGCCACCACTCCCTATGCCTACGGTGCCGCTTCGTTCATCGCGGGCGTGATCGGGCTGTTTTGCGTGATCCCGCTGTTCGCCTTGCCCAATGCCCGCATTGTGGGAACCGTTGCCCCAACGTCTATGCCCTCGTGGGGCATGGCGGGTATCCCGTGGCGGCGCTTAATCCTGTTATCGCTGCCCTTACTCACCTTCGGCTTCACGGGCGGACTCACCTTTCCGTTCTTCAATCTTTTCTGGCGGACGCAATTCACGCTTCCCGATCAAACGGTGGGCGCGATCCTCAGCATCGGCTGGATCGGTATGGCGGCGATCCCGTTTTTGGGGTCTCGCTTAGAACGTCGTTTCGGACGAGCGGGGGCGCTTGGGGTCACGCTCACATTGGCAGCGGTGGCGTTCTTCGGCTTGGGATTGCTGCCCGCCTTGCCCATCAGCATCGGCATGTTCGTGCTGGCAATCTCGTTCCGCAATACCATGCAACCGCTGTTCCAACCTTTGGTACTAGAAACACTGCCGCCGGACTTGCATAACTTGGTCAGCAGTATGAACATGGTGATGTGGAATATCGGCTGGTTTGCTTCGACCTTGGCGGGTGGATTTTTACAAACCCATTATGGTTTCGGGGTGATGATGCACATCGTTGCGGCGGGCGTGATCGTCACGGCACTGTTGGTCGTCGTCATCTTCCGACGACGCGAATTGGCACTTAAACAAGCTTATGCAAGAGGATAAAAAACGATGACAGCCGCACTCTCCGGCATTTTTAATATTCTGGCGACGCCCTTCACCAGCGAAGGCGCGGTCGATGAAACCAGCCTACGCCGTTTGGTCGCCTTCCAACTGGCACTCGGCGCGGACGGACTGACGATCCTCGGCGTGTTGGGGGAAGCCGCCAAACTCAGCATCGAAGAACGCCGCCGCGTGATGGAGATCGTCTTAGAAGGGGTGAGTGGGCGTGTCCCCGTGATCGTCGGGGCAAGCCATGACGACCTCGCCACCTGCATTGCCATGAGTCAAGGCGCTGTGACGGCAGGCGCGACTGGGGTGATGATCGCCCCGCCCCGCATGAGCAATCCGACGGATGATGACATCATCGATCTTTACAGCCGCATCGCTGAAGGGGTGAGCGCGCCCATTGTGGTGCAAGACTTCCCGCCCGTGAATGGGGTGATCATGAAAGCGCCAATGCTGGCGCGCTTGGCGGAGGCGATCCCCAACGCCCGCACGCTCAAGCTAGAAGACCCGCCGCTGATGGAAAAAATTGACGCGGTGCGGGCGCTGACCGATCACTTCGCCATCTTTGGCGGCTTGGGCGGCATGTTCTTGCTCGAAGAATTAGGGCGCGGCGCGGCGGGCACGATGACCGGCTTCGCCTTTACCGAAATCCTCGTCGCCGTTTATGACGCATGGTCAGCGGGTGACAAAGCCAACGCCGAGCGCATTTTTGACCACTACCTGCCGCTCATCCGCTACGAAAACCAGCCTGTCATTAATCTGAGCATCCGCAAGGAACTCATCAAGCGTCGGGGTGCCATCGATCATGCCGGCTTGCGCCCCCCCTTCGCCCCAATTGATGCCGGCACCCATCTCGAAATTGGCTGGATATTGAATCGGGTCGGCATTATAGACCCCACACAACCCGTGATCTTTGGATAAAAATAGGGACTGGCGCTTGATGCCAGCATGAAAGGATAGGCACTCAGATGGATTTAGGATTACAAGGCAAGGTCGCGCTGGTTTCGGCGGCAAGCAAAGGATTAGGATATGGGGTGGCGCGGGCGCTGGCAACTGATGGCGCACGGGTATCGATATGCAGTCGGGATGACGCCACTATCAGCGCCGCCGCCGCCAAGCTGACCGAAGAAACCCACGCCGAGGTGATCTACAGCGCGTGCGATGTCACCCAAGCGGCGGACATTCAAGCATGGGTAGATCAAACCGTCGGGCAATGGGGAACCATTGATGCTCTGCTCATCAACGCGGGCGGTCCGCCGGCGGGCTTGATCAAAGATTTGACCGATGCCCAATGGCAAGCGGCATTTGACCTCACCCTGATGAGTACCATTCGCTTGATTCGCGCCGCCCTGCCCCATATGAAAAACGGCGGTTCCATTTTGACCATCACCTCATCATCGATCAAAGAACCGATTGAACGACTCGGTTTATCAACCGTGATGCGTTCCGGTGTGGCAGGCTTGGTCAAAACACTGGCGGATGAATTAGCGGGCGACAATATCCGCGTCAACAATCTCATCCCCGGTCGGATTGCGACCGACCGCGTTGCCCAATTGGATGCAGGCGCGGCGCAACGCTCGGGCAAGAGCATCGAACAAGTCCGCGCCGATAGCATCGCTAAAATTCCGCTCAAGCGCTTGGGCACGATTGACGATTTTGGGGCGGCGGCGGCGTTCTTGCTTTCGCCCGCTGCGTCCTACATCACCGGAGCCAGTTTGCGCGTCGATGGCGGCGCGATGCGTTCCATTTAGGTTCGGCTTACAAGGAGACCCACAACCATGACGGCTATTCAAGATTTTCAGGCACACATCGCCGAACTGAGCGATCTATTGTGCGCGATCTCGGTGTTGAAATGGGATGCGCGCACCCAAATGCCGCACGGCGGTGCCGAGACGCGCGGCTATCAACTGGCGACCCTGTCGCGTCTCGCCCAAGAGCATTTCATCAGCGACAAGACGGCACGCCTCCTCGATGCCGCCGAAACCGCTATCGCGGGGGAAGCTGCCGATAGTTATCTCGTGCGTGGCGTCCAACAAACACGCCAATATTACGAGATCATCGGTAAGTTACCGCTGGAACTGGTCAGCGAGAAAGCGGCGCTGGAACCAGTTAGCGAAGGGGTATGGGCGGAGGCAAAGAAGAACAACGACTTCGCTAGTTTCGCGCCCTATCTGCAACAACAGGTGGATTTAGCACGGCGGCAAGCCGATGCCATCGGGTATAGCGAACACCCTTTTGATGCGTTGGTCTTTGAATACGAACCGAGCATGACGGCGGCGAAATTGCGCGTCTTGTTTGACGGCTTAAAGGTGGGCTTGCTGCCGCTCTTGCGCGCGATCGTCGCCAAGAGCCAGCCGCTCGAAAAAAACTTGTGGACGCGCGAATATCCGCTGGAACGGCAGAAAGCGTTCGGGCTGGAGATAGCACAACGCTTCGGCTATGACCTGAATCGAGGACGCCTCGACATCGCCCCCCACCCGTTTGAAATTTCGTTCACTCGTCAAGATGTGCGCATCACGACTCGGTATCAACCCAATTACTTCCCGATGGCGTTGTATGGCACCCTGCACGAAACCGGACACGCCCTCTATGAGCAAGGCGTCGATCCCGCGCTCACCCGTACCGCCCTCACCATTGATTTTCTGGGTAAATATCCCGTCGGCGGCACCAGCTATGGCGTCCACGAATCACAATCGCGCCTGTGGGAAAATCAAATCGGGCGGAGCCGTGCCTTCTGGAACGCCCATTTTGACCGTTTCCAACATCACTTCCCCGATGTCAGCGCTGATGTCGATCCAGAATTCATGTATCGCGCTGTCAATCGTGTGCAACCCAGCCTCATCCGTGTTGAAGCCGACGAAGTGACCTATAACCTGCACATCATGTTGCGCGTCGAAATCGAACTGGGCTTAATGGACGGTTCGATCAAGGTGAACGACCTGCCGGAAATCTGGAATGCCAAGATGGGCGAATACTTAGGCGTGACCCCGCCCGATGATGCGCGCGGCGTGCTGCAAGATATTCACTGGTCGGGCGGTGGTTTTGGTTCCTTCCCCGGCTACACCGTCGGTAATGTCATGAGCGCCCAATTCTTGGATGCGGCACGGCGCGATGTCGGCGCTTTAGACGATAGTCTAGCGGCGGGCGACTATGCCCCCCTGCTCGGCTGGTTGACCGAGAACATCTATCGGCATGGGCGGGCGTTCAGCGGCAGTGAACTCTTGATCCGTTCGACCGGCGCTGATTTGACGGTCGAACCCTATCTGAACTACCTACGCGCCAAATTCACCGATTTATACGGGCTGGCGTAGTCCTAGAAACAAAAGTCGTTGCCTTCATTTTGGCGCGAGGGCAACGACTTTGGGCTAGTTTTCGTATCACGCGCATTATAAACGGCTAATCGCCAAACCAAGCGATGCCCGCCCGCCGCAACGTCACCACCTGCCCCACCACGAACAATGCCGGCGATTGCACGTCCGCCGCTGCTGCCAGATCAGCAATCGTGCCGAGCGTGCCTTCGATCACGCGCTGCGCCGGCAAGGTACCCGATTCGATACAGGCGGCAGGAATGTCGCCATCAAGCCCCGCCGCCAAGAGTGATTCGGCGATCTGCCCCAGATAGGTGACACCCATCAGCATCACCAGCGTTCCCGCGCGGGCAGCGGCGACAAGCGCCGGATAGTCAATCGCGCTTTCGGGCTTGGTTGGGTTTTCGTGCCCAGTGAAGACCGTGAAGGCGCTCGCCAGCGTCCGGTCGGTGACGGGAATCCCCGCATATGCCGGAACCGCGACCGCGCTTGTCACCCCCGGCACGACGATAAACGGCACCCCCGCTTCATGGCAGTACAATGCCTCTTCGCCGCCCCGCCCAAATACAAACGGATCGCCCCCTTTCAGCCGCACCACCTGTTTGCCCTCACGCGCTTTTTCGACCAGTAGCGCATTGATCTGCGACTGAGGGATGCGATGATCGTGTTGCGCTTTGCCCGCATCAATGATCTCGGCATCAGGGCGCGCCTCGCTGAGCAATTCGTGGGGGATCAGCCGATCATGAATGATGACATCCGCCCGTTGTACCAATGCCAGCCCTTTAACCGTGATCAAGCCCGGATCGCCTGGCCCCGCGCCCACCAAATAAACCGTCCCGATGGTCATATATTTTCCTCTAGCGCCGCACTCAGCCAATGGTTACAAGGTTCTGGGCAGGGTAACACTGCATCAAGGGTTGTGTCAAACCATACGGGCTGCCGCACACATCCAGTACACACCCGCCCCACCACCCGCGCTTGATCGGCGCGGGACAATGCCTCCAAAACGCGATACATCCCCGTTTGCCGTCCCGCAGTCGCCGCGAGTGGCTGTACAGTGAGCGCCCCGGCACGCGCCGCCGCCCAATCGGCAACGGCACCCGGATAGACCGTCTCGACCACTGCGTGCAGTTGCGCCAGATCGTTGATCGGAACATACCACCCGCCCACTATCCCTTTCGCCGTCGCTAACGAGCGAAATGGGTTCTCGCGAATGTGGGCGCGCAGCACGGAGGGCAGATGAATAGGGGCAAGCTGGCTCTCGTCCCGCCATACCCGAACCTCCGTCGGCGTCAAGTGCAGTTCGCCAAAACGCATCAGCCCGGCGGTCGTCACGCCCATGCTCAGCGCCTCGTGCCCCACCTGTGGAAAACAACGCCACGCATCCCCAAGCGACTCGGTTGCCAAAGGTGCGCCCGCCTCTTGCGCCAACGCCAAAATCACCGTGAGCAAATCATCATCCACGCCCACCGGATCGGTGTAAAAGACCCGTCGTCCTTGCACAGTCCCTTGTTTGGCACCCGTCACAAGGGCTAACTCATTCGGGACATCAATGGTCGTATGAGACCCCGCTGCCAAAAAGTAAGGCACCGCGATTAGGTTGGGCGCAGTCGTCAGCGTATAAATTTCAGGAATTTCGGGCGAGTCATCCAAATAGACGGCTTCGACTTGGGCGACGATACCAGCATCGCGCAGGCGTTGGACCTGGGCTTCGGTCGCTTTGCGGCTATCGGGGTTGCGCCGTGTACTATGCCCGATAACGGCGACGGCGGTTTGGTCGGGCGGCAACCCGAACACATCGAGGGTCGCTTCGACTCGCGCCCGGATCACGGTTGCCAAATAGGGGTGTTCATGCAAGGAAGGCGTGGTACGAATCACACGCCCGTCCTGTGCCGTCATAGCACCCCGCAATCTCATTTCCGACGGGATGACCGTCTGGGTAAAATACCCCTGTGCCGTAAATAACGGGACGACCGTCACATCTTCCGCCGTGATAGTGGTCAATACGCGGGCAAAAGAAGGCATTTCTTTCCAAAATGCCGCCGTCACTTCATCCGCCACACCCATCGCGCGTAACCGATCCACATGCCGCCAGACTAAGCCGGCGGTATGCGGGCTAATGTGCGATCCGTGTCCAGCAAGGATCAGAGCTGTTTTCATGGCGGTTCTCAATCCCCAAAAACTCGAGCGAGCAAGTTGTTGACAAGTGCAAACTTTTGCTATAGTCTATTCGACATTGCGTGGTTTCAGACAAATTGGAATTTTTCGTGGCAAATTGCGTCCGTTGTATGGGCTGTATGCAGATGTGTTGTATGTGTCACACAACGCATAGTTCATGCTGCCCGGACGATTGCCCCTGAAGTTCTTCACACACTTCTGGTAAATCGCAAAGCCCCGGCACATGTGTCGGGGCTTTTTATTTGTGGTTGTCGGGGATAATGAGGTAAGAAATATGGCGAAAAAGAACGTTGAACAAATCAAAGCCGATAGCCGGGGGTTGCGCAGCAGTATCGGTGATGAAATCACCAACAGCGACCGTTTTTTCAGTGATGCCGCCGAGAAAATCCTCAAATTTCATGGTATCTATCAACAAGAAGATCGCGATGCCCGTAAACAAGACCGCACGACCGACCACCACAGTTTTATGATCCGCACGAGGCTGCCGGCGGGACAACTGACCGCAGCGCAATATGTCGCCCACGATGAGATCGCGGATCGCTATGCCAACGGTACCTTACGTATCACCACCCGCCAAGATTTTCAGTTTCACGGCGTCCTCAAAGGGGAACTACGCGACACCTTGCGTGAGATGAACAACGCCCTCGTAACCAGCCTCGGCGCTTGCGGGGACATTGTGCGCAACGTCATGGCGTGCCCCGCCCCGACCGCTGATGCGCATCGGTTGGCGGTACAAGATTTCGCCTTCAGCCTCACCACCGCCCTCTACCCCCGCACCAATGCCTATCACCAAATTTGGATCGATGGCGAACCCATGATCGACGATCATGAGATCGAAGACCCCATCTACGGAAAAAATTACCTGCCCCGCAAATTCAAAATCGCTATCGCCTATGCTGGCGACAATTGCGTCGATGTCTATACCAATGATGTCGGCTTGGTGGCGCTGTTTGATGACGAGGACAAGCTCACCGGTTTCAATTTGTTGGTGGGCGGCGGCATGGGTATGACCCATAACAACGACGCGACCTATGCCCGCTTAGGCGATGAAGTCGCTTTCATTACCCCCGATCAGGTGATCGCAACCGTGACAGCAATCGTCACCATTCATCGCGATTTTGGCGACCGCGAAAATCGCAAGCACGCCCGCCTCAAATATATTCTGCATGATCGCGGTGTCGATTGGTTCCGTGCCGAACTGGAAAGCCGTGTCGGGTTTACGCTCGCCCCCACTCAACCCATGCCCGCCTTTGCGGTAGATGATCATCTGGGTTGGAACGAACAAGGCGATGGGCGCTGGTATTTGGGGCTACCCGTCGAAAACGGGCGGGTGCTGGATCGCGAAAAATATCGTCTCCGGTCAGGACTGCGCGCCATCATCGAACAATTCAATTTATCAGTGCGCTTGACAGCACAACAAAACATCCTGCTCACCGACATTCTGGCAGATGACCGCGATACCATAGACGCTTTGCTGAACGAGTATGGCATCACCCGTGTTGAGGCGATCAGCCAAATGCGCCGGAAAGCCATCGCCTGCGTAGCATTGCCCACATGTGGACTGGCGATCACCGAAGCCGAGCGCGTCTTCCCACAGGTGATCGACGAATTTGAAACAGCGCTGAGCGACCTCGGCATCCCCGATAGCGATATCACTGCCCGCATGACGGGTTGCCCCAATGGGTGCGCGCGCCCGTATGTGGCGGAGATCGCCTTTGTCGGTCGGTCGCTGGATAAATACACCATCTTCTTGGGGGGCGACCCGGCAGGTACCCGTCTGGCACGTCCCTTCCTCGATCTCGTGCCACTCGGTCAACTGGTGCCTGTTTTGGTTCCGGTTCTGGCGCACTATCGTGATGGACGTATTGACGGCGAAGCCTTCGGTGATTTCTGCTTACGGGTGGGTCTCGATGCCTTGCTCGAAGTGGTGCCAGAAGAATGGCACGCATTGGGGGCATTCAGTGACTGATCGCCCCCAAGCGGCGCGGGTGGGCACACGCGGTTCGGCACTGGCACGGGCACAAACCGCGCTGGCGCTGGACGCTTTGTTGCGCGCTCACCCCTCGCTTGCTTTGAGCGAACATATCATCAAAACCACTGGCGATCAGGTGACAGATGTCCCACTGGCGACCATTGCCAGCGGCGCATCGGGGGTATTCACCTCAGCACTAGAAGCTGCCCTACTCGCCGAAACCATTGATCTTGCCGTGCATAGCGCTAAAGACTTACCGACTGAACTGACGCTAGGCGCAATCTTGCCCGCTTATCTGCCCCGTGCTGATGTGCGCGATGCGCTCATCAGCCGCGCAGGATACACGCTCCAATCATTGCCAGCGGGCGCGGTCGTCGGCACCAGTAGCCCACGCCGCGCGGCACAACTCCACGCCGCCCGTCCTGACCTAGTGATTCGCGATGTACGCGGCAATATCGATAACCGCATTGCCAAAGCGCTCGACACTGCCGGAGGTTACGATGCCATCGTTTTGGCGCGTGCGGGGCTGGAACGGCTAGGACGCACCGAGGTGATCAGCGAAACACTAGTGCTAGAAATCATGTTGCCAGCCCCAGCACAAGGTGCTATTGTCCTGCAAGGGCGGGACAGCGCCCTGTGGTCACAACTGTTGGCACCCATCAATGACCGCAACACCTATCTTAGCGTGACCGCCGAACGCGCTTTTTTGAGCGGTTTAGGCGGCGGTTGTGCCTTGCCTGTCGCCGCTTATGCCCAAGTGATCGCCGCTGTTTTACACTTACGGGGGCGGGTTTTAACTGCCGATGGTCAGCAACAGGTGAACGTCATCCATAATTTCGCCTTGCACACCGGAACCCACCAAGAAGCCGAAGACGCGGGCAGGACACTGGCACAGCACGCCTTGGACGCGGGCGCACGCCATTTGATGGAAGGTGCCCGATGACACTGGTCGGCAAACATATCGTGATCACCCGTGCCGCGCATCAATACGCCGAACTCTCGGATTTATTGCTTCAAGAACAGGCGCACCCGGTGGCATACCCCGCCATCGAGATCGCCCCACCACAGGACATCAGCATCTTGGACAGCGCTTTAACAACCGCCCTGCTGGGCGAATTCGACTGGATCGTCTTCACCAGTGCCAATGCTGTACAAGCCGTCGCCGCGCGCTTACAAGCACTACGCTTGCCGCTCCACAGCACCATACAGATTGCGGCGGTGGGCGCAGCGACCGCCCAAGCCGTGACCGACTGCTTAAGCACCCGCGCCCAGATCATCCCGTCACACTACAGCGCAGATCATTTGCAGAAAGCGCTCCCGATTACAAGCGGCACCCATGTCTTATTGCCCCAATCCGCAATTGCCCCTACCGACTTTGCCGACAGTTTGCGCGCGCGTGGTGCCGAGGTCGTCATCGCCCCTGCTTATACCATCATCCCCGGTCAAGGCGGTGTCCATCTGCCGTCATGGGTTGCTCAAGGGCGCATTAATGCCCTCACCTTCACCAGCGGCTCAACGGTCAACGAGTTTTGCGTTCGCTATGCCCATGACGGCGGCACCGTGTCCGATCTGGCAGCGCTTCCCATCGCCTGCTTCAGCGGTTCGGCAGAAAAAGCGCTGCAAACCAGCGGCTTATCGCTCGCCGCGCGCGCGCACACCCATACTTTGGCGGCTTTGGTCGCCGCACTCAAGGATTATTTTCATGCTCAATGATCGTTTCACCGCGCGCGCCGGTGAGCTAACATCCACATCAAGGATATCGCCCCAACGCCCACGTCGCCTCCGGCATACGGAGTCATTACGTCGCTTGGTGCGCGAAACCACGCTCACCCCTGCCGACTTGATCATGCCGCTTTTCGTCCACGCGGAGGAAGAGGCGCGCCAGCCGATCCACGCCATGCCAGGGCAATTTCGCTTGTCGGTCGAGGCGGTAACCCAAGAAGCCCGCCAAATCGCGGATATGGGCATTCCGGCGGTGCTGTTGTTCGGCATCCCACAAGAAAAAGATGCGTGCGGCAGTGACAATTTTGCGCATGATGGCATCATCCCGCGCACGATTAGCGCCATCAAACAAGTTGCGCCCGAACTACTCATCATCTCGGATATGTGCTTTTGCGAATATACCGATCACGGGCATTGCGGCGTGATCAATCAACAGGGCGCGCCGGATCATCATGCGTATTTGCCAGAAGGCTACCTGCTCAATGACGAAACACTCGACCTCCTGCGTCGTGCTTCAGTCGTTCATGCCCGTGCCGGTGCCGACATCATCGCCCCATCGGGCATGATCGACGGCATGGTCGGTGCTATCCGTGAAGCCCTCGACCTAAACGGTTTTGATCACACTGCCATCATGAGTTATGCCGTCAAGACCGCCAGCGCGTTTTATGGTCCTTTCCGCGAGGCGGCGGGGAGCGCTCCCGCCTTTGGGGATCGCAAACAGTACCAAATGGATTACGCCAATGGGCGCGAAGCGCTGCGCGAGGCGGCATTGGATGTTGAAGAAGGGGCAGACATCTTGATGATCAAGCCGGCGCTCCCCAATCTCGACATCTTGCGCACGGTGCGCCAAACCTTCAACCTGCCCACTGCCGCTTATCAGGTCAGCGGGGAGTATGCCATGCTTCATGCGGCGGGCGCACAAGGCTGGATCGACCTCCGCCGTTGTGCCATGGAAAGCTTGATCAGCATCAAACGTGCTGGCGCAGACATGATCGTCACCTACTTTGCCAAAGATGTGGTGGCTTGGCTTGATTAATTACCATCTTGTCGAGGAGACAATGATGAATGATGTGACAGCCCTCAATCAGCAGTTTGAAAACGCCCACCCGCAAGCCCTCTTGCAATGGGCGGCAGACACTTTTCAGGAACGCTTGGCGCTCGTCACCAGTTTTCAGCCCAGTGGCTTAGTAATGCTGCATATGCTCCAAGAGATCGCCCCCAACGTGACGATCTTGACATTGGACACGGGGCTGTTATTCCCAGAAACCTATCGCTTGATCGAGCATTGGGAAGAAACATTTAACCTCAATGTCGTGCGGGTGCGCCCCGCGCAAACTGTTGAACAACAAGCTGAAAGCGAAGGGGCAGCCTTGTGGGCGCGCGACCCGAATCTTTGCTGCAATTTGCGCAAGACGATCCCCTTAGGGAATGTCCTAAACGGCTATGAAGCATGGATCACCGGCATCCGGCGTGATCAAGCGGAAACACGTCGCCATAGCCCCGTCATCTCGTGGGACGAGAAATACAACAACCTCAAACTTGCGCCCATGGCGACATGGACGGAAGACATGGTGTGGACCTATATCCACGCCTATGAGCTGCCCTACAACGCGCTTCACGATCAACACTATCTCAGTATCGGCTGCGCTCCCTGCACGCGCGCTGTGATTGCCGGCGAGGATGCGCGTGCCGGTCGCTGGAGTGGTCAAGCAAAAATCGAATGCGGTATTCATATCCCTCAAGTATTGGAGAAGAACTCATGACTCAGGGCTTCACCCTATGGCTGACCGGTCTATCCGGTGCGGGCAAAACAACGATTGCTATTGAATTGGAACGCCAACTCGCTGACCGCGATGTGCGAATCGAACGACTGGATGGCGATACGGTGCGCGAAGGTTTGACGCGCGACCTCGGTTTTAGCAAAGTAGATCGCGATAAAAATATCGAGCGCGTCACCTTCGTCGCCAAACTGCTCTCGCGCAATGGCATCGGCGTGATCGCCTCCTTTATTTCACCCTATCGTGCTGCGCGGGATACCGCCCGCCAAGAGACGACCAATTTCATCGAAGTGCATGTCGCCACGCCTATCGATACCTGCGCCGCCCGCGATGTCAAAGGCTTGTACGCCAAAGCTTTCGCAGGGGAACTTAAAGACTTCACCGGGGTGAATGACCCTTATGAAGCACCAGTGTCGCCAGAGATCACGTTGCATACCGAGCGTGAAACCCTGAACGAAAGCGTTCAGACGATACTCACTTATCTTGAGGCGCGTGGCTTGATCCCCGTTGCCGAACCTGCCCTAAGCATCTCCTAAAGGATCATCATGACTTTCCCGCTTATCAAGCCGCACGGCGGACTCCTCATCAATCGCCTCCTGAGCGGAGACGCGCGCGAAGAAGCCCGCGTTACTGCCCAGACCTTGCCTAAAATCTCGTTGAGTGAGACAAATCTGGCTGATCTGGAGATGATCGCCATGGGCGCGCTCAGCCCCTTGACGGGGTTCATGTCCCAACAGGATTACCGCTCGGTTGTCCACGACATGTACCTCAGCAATGGCTTGCCATGGACGATCCCGATCACGCTGGCGGTCACTGCCGAACAAGCCCAGCGACTCGCGCCTGGCGATCATGTCACTTTAACGGAAGGCGACCGCCCGCTGGCGATTTTGCGCCTCAGCGAAAAATACACCTATGACCGCGAAGTCGAAGCGGCTCACGTCTACCGCACGACCGACGGCGCGCATCCGGGCGTTGCCCGCGTCTATCGTCAAGGGGATACCCTGCTGGCGGGCGACATCGATGTCTTTGATTTACCCGCGCGCGCCCATAACGAATTTGCCGAATTGCGCTATACCCCCACCGAGACCCGCCGTATCTTCACTGAACGCGGTTGGCGACGGATCGTCGGCTTCCAAACCCGCAACCCCATCCATCGGGCGCACGAATACATCCAGAAGACCGCGCTCGAAATCGTTGATGGACTCCTCTTACATCCCCTCGTTGGCGAAACCAAAGGCGACGATATTCCCGCTGATGTCCGCATCGAAAGCTATCAAGCCATCCTCAATGTTTACTACCCCGCATCACGGGTATTGCTCGGCGTCTTCCCTGCGGCGATGCGTTATGCCGGTCCGCGCGAGGCGATCTTCCACGCCATCGCCCGCAAAAATTACGGTTGCTCCCATTTCATCGTTGGGCGTGACCATGCCGGCGTGGGCAAATACTATGGCAGTTACGACGCCCACTATATCTTCGATGAGTTCAGCCCCGAAGCCATCGGCATCACCCCCTTGTTCTTTGAACACACCTTCTTCTGCAAAAGTTGCGGCGGCGTCGTCAGTTTGAAGACCTGCCCTCACGATACCAGCCACCACGTCAGCCTAAGCGGCACCCAAGTGCGCGAGATGTTATCGCGCGGGGAATTGCTACCCGAAGAATTTACTCGTCCCGAAGTCAGCCGCGTATTGATGCGCGCAGTGCGCGAAAGGACATCCTAAGTTGAGAATACTTTTGCAAACCACCCACTTGATGATGCAACCACGCGCGCGCGATTCGATCCGCTGTCGAATGTCGGCAGATTGTTGTTGTCGCCTTTCTGACAACCTGTGATCGTTCGCGTTGGCGTTGGTTTTAACTTCGTTGTTTGGATTGCAAAGTGAGGCTCAGAAAATGGCTCGTCTCCGGTTGGGCTTGTTCACACTCATCGTCTTCATCGTTTCGACATTCGCGCCTGTCGCCGCACAGGACGCCGCGCCGCCGATTACGCTAACGCTCGCCGGATATGCGGTTCCGCGTGAAGCTTACGGCGATATCATCCCCTTGTTCCAAAGCTACTGGCAGGAACAAACCGGTCAACAGGTGATTGTGCTCGAATCCTATCAAGCTTCTGGTGCGCAATCGCGCGCCGTAGCCAGTGGCTTTGAAGCAGATGTCGTCGCGCTATCGCTGCAACCGGACATTCAGAGTTTGGTAGATGCAGGTTTAGTGAGTGCCGATTGGAAAGAAGACAACGATTATCAAGGTTTTGCAACCCAATCGCTCGTCGTGTTGGCGGTTCGTCCTGATAATCCGCGGGGCATCCTCGATTGGGCAGACCTCGCCCAAGAGGATATTGAAATAATCACCCCCGACCCTGCGACCAGTGGCGGCGCACAATGGAATATCCTTGCCGCAGCCGGCGCGGCACAACGTGGTTTTGTCGCAGGCTATGAAGGCGAAAGCGGCGGTGCCGAATTTTTACGGGCTTTGATCGGCAATATCGCTGTGCTGGATCGCGATGGACGCGAAAGCTTCCTCACCTTTGAGCGCGGCATCGGCGATGTAGCGATCACCTACGAAAATGAAGTGTATGCCGGTTTAGCGGTTGGGGGCGAATACAGCTTAATTTATCCGACCTCCACGATCCTGATTGAAAACCCAGTCGCAGTGGTGGATAGCTATGTGGATTTGCATGGCACCCGCAAAGTCGCCGAGGCTTTCGTAAACTTCCTGTGGAGTCCCGATGCCCAACGCGCCTTTGCCAATCGCGGCTTTCGCCCTGTAAATCCGCTGGTGCGCGTCGAATATGGGATCGCCGATGCGGATGTAGAAGTCACGCCAGACCCGCAAGCCGCCCCTGCCGTTGTGGAACGCAACCCAGATATTACTTTCCCCGCCGTCACCGACTTGTTCACGATTGCCGAGTTCGGCGGCTGGTCAGAAGCGCGCCCAGCCTACTTTAGCGAAGAAGGCATTTTTACCCAGATCATCGCAGAGGCTCAAGGCGGCTAAATGACACAGATTCCACTATCCTATCCGACAGGTCAAGGAGCAGTGGCTGTGAAGCGCGCCCAAGCACCCAGTTTTGGTGCTTGGGGGCTGCGCTTCATCGCGCTCACCTATCTTGGGGCATTTATCCTCGTCCCGTTGATTGTCATTCAAGTGCAAGGTGTTCGTTTCGGATTGGATGTCTTCTGGCAAAGCATCACCCGTCCTGAAGCAACCAGCGCGATCCTCTTGTCCCTCTATACGTCAGCGATTATGGCGGCACTGAACACCGTGATCGGCACGCTCACTGCTTACGTATTGGTACGCTATCGTTTTCCCGGCAAACGGCTGTTCAATATGCTCATTGACCTGCCCTTCGCCATCCCCACGCTCGTCATTGGCGTGATGCTCGTCCTCCTGTATGGACCGCAAACCCCTATCGGGCGCTTCTTTGACACCACACTTGATATCCAAATCTTGTTCGCGGTGCCGGGGATCGTGCTGGCATTGTTGTTGGTGGGCTACCCCTTCGTGATCCGTGCCGTACAGCCCGTCCTACTCCAAATGGACTTCAGCCAGACCGAAGCGGCACAAACCATCGGCGCGTCCGCATGGACAACGTTTTGGCGGGTGATTTTTCCGGCGCTACGTCCGGCGATTGTGACCGGCGCGCTCCTCAGTTTTGCGCGCTCGTTGGGCGAATTTGGCTCCATCATCGTCGTCGCGGGCAATATCCCGATGCGCTCGCAAATGGGAACAGTCTATGTCTATACCCAAGTCGAGGCGGGCAACTTGCAAGCGGCAAGTAGTGTTTCGATGGTGCTGCTGCTGATCGCTTTCGGCGTGACCGTCGGCATCGATTTGCTGAAATGGAGGCGTCATGCGTGAAACTGAAGCGCGTTCGCCCGTCGCCATCGCCTTGATCATCGGCGTCTTGGGCTATGCTGCCTTACTCTTTATCGCCCCGTTGCTGGCGATGATCAACGGCGCGTTCGCTAAGGGGCTGGAACCACTATTGGCGACGTTTCAGGATCCCAGCGTGATCCACGCTTTCCAAGTCACGCTCCTGCTCTCCTTCGCGGCGGTCGTCATCAACACCCTGTTAGGATTGACCACCGCGTGGGTACTGGTACGGCATCGTTTTCGCGGGCGTAACCTCTTCGATACGCTCGTGGATATCCCTTTTGTCTTTTCCCCTGTGATCGCCGGTTATGCTATGATCGTGTTATTCGGGCGTAATGGTTGGTTGGCACCACCCTTATTCCCCATCGTCTTTGCCCTTCCCGGCATCCTACTGGCAAAGGTCTTCGTATCGCTCCCGTTTATCATCCGCGAAGTCCAACCTGTGCTAGAGGCGTTGACGCCCGAACCTGAGGACGCCGCCTATACTATCGGCGCGAGCCGCTGGACGACCTTCCGGCGCGTCGTCTTGCCAGAAATCTGGACAGCGCTGCTCTATGGCATCGTCTTGACCTTCGCCCGCGCCATCGGGGAATTCGGTGCCGTCACCGTGATCAGCGGCAATATTGAAGGCTATACCGAAACGGCGACCAGCTTCGTCTTTCGTGCCCTCAATGATCGTAATAACACCGGTGCCTATGGGGTGTCGGTGCTTCTGTGCCTATTTTCGGTGGTGATCCTGATCGCAATGAACGCGCTTCGGGGTCGGATCATCCATAAGGAGCCATGATGTCCATTCAACTGGAAAATATCCACAAGTCTTATGGAACCCAGCGTGTCGTGCGAAACGTATCGCTGCACATCGAAACGGGGGAATTGTTCGTCCTGCTGGGTGCCAGCGGCAGCGGCAAAAGCACGCTCTTGCGCCTGATCGCTGGGCTGATGATGCCCGACAGCGGGCGCATCTTGCTCAATGACCGTGATGTCACCCATCTTTCCCCCCAACAACGGGGCACGGGTTTCGTGTTTCAAAACTACTCGCTGTTTCGCCATATGACCGTCGCCCAAAATATCGAGTTCGGCTTAAGCATCCGCCGCGTCAATCGCGACGAGCGCGAACGCCGCACGGCGGAATTACTCGATCTCATCGGGCTGGCAGGGTATGGTGAGCGCTTGCCAGCCCAACTTTCTGGGGGACAACAACAACGGGTGGCATTGGCACGGGCACTCGCTTATGAACCAAATGTCTTGTTGTTAGACGAACCCTTTGGCGCATTAGATGTGAAAATCCGCGCCCAACTGCGCCAAAGTTTGTACGAAATTCAACGGCGCTTAGGCGTGACCACCATCCTCGTCACCCATGATCAAGAAGAAGCATTCGACATCGCCGACCGCATTGGGGTGATCGATCAAGGGCAGCTTTTAGAAGTCGGCACCCCTACCAGCCTCTATCAGCACCCCAAAACCATGTTCACGGCTACCTTCTTGGGCACCACCAATCTGCTCAACGCCCAACGCAATGGCACCTCGGTGCATATCGGCGACGCCCACCTACCCGTTCCGCCCGATACCGATCATCTGAGCGGAAAGCCCGTCCAATTGCTGTGCCGCCCCGAAGAAATCACCTTGTTTACCGCACCGGACGCGGCAAACGGATATGTCATCGGACGTGGACATGTGGAGTCAATTAACTTTGCGGGTTCCATGTTGCGCGCCGTCATCCGTTTGCAAGATGCCACCCAATCGACCGTGCAAGCCTCACTCCTGCCCGCCGACGCGCGCACCTTGGCGCTTACGGTCGGGCAGGAAGTGTGGGTCAGTATTGGTTCGTATCATCTGCTATCGGCAGTTGAGGCATGATCTGCATTCCGTTTTCGGAGGGCTGAGATTCCATCATGAGATCACCCTGCGCCTCATTCACGGTTCGGCGATAAGCGCTGGGTGGGCACGGCACCAAGCGCTTAAATGCTCTACTAAAGGCATATGCCGACCCGTACCCCAAACGGGTGACAGCCTCGTCACGCTGTCGTCTCAAGATCACTACAGCGCGCTCGGTCAAGAAGGCAATTTTCTCTTAGCGGAGGATTTCAGCACGGGATCCGTCAATGCCGACATTTTCGCGAGTGCCTTCTGCCCTGATTGCGACGAAGAACAACTCACCCGCGTGGCGGCGTCGCAAATTGCCGAACCGCTCGGACCGCTCAATACCCCCGTCACCTTGACCGCAGAAAACTTCGGCAGTGTGCGTCGTGCTTACATCCTGACGGCAGAAGATATTGTGGTCAGCCCGCAATTGCAAGCGTTTATGCTTTCCAACACACCAGCAGAGCGCGTCCTCGCTTTGAACACCGGTCACGCCCCGTATATCTCCGCCCCACAGGCGCTGCCTGACGCCCTCATCGCTGCCGCATCCTAACAAAAT
>JBBRTY010000006.1:0-53761 GCA_038248285.1 Aggregatilineales bacterium | reverse complement strand
CCGCCGTTAGTTCCGGGGGACACCCGGCAAGTAGCTCGTGAAAGCGAGAATCGTGATCGCTTGCTGTCAGTGTCGCGGCTATTTGGAGCCGAAAGGCTCCACAAGAAGCCGCGCCGCTTTAGCGGTTGCGGAGTGTCACAATGGTAGATTAGCGCGCAAAACCTATAAATTCGTATTTGTCGAGAGGCTGAAGGATGTCGTCACAAGGGCTTACATCACCAAAAGAAGATTATTCGCGCTGGTATAACGAGATCGTCTATCGTGCCGATCTCGCCGCCCAATCGCCAGTGCGCGGTTGCATCATCATCAAGCCGTATGGCTATGAATTGTGGGAAGGCATCAAAAACGCGCTCGACAGCCGCTTCAAGGCAACCGGGCATCAAAATGCCTACTTCCCGCTCCTCATCCCCGAAAGTTTCTTGAAGAAAGAAGCCGAACATGTCGAAGGCTTCAGCCCCGAACTGGCGGTCGTCACCTTCGCTGGGGGCAAGGAACTGGAAGAGCCGTATATCATCCGCCCCACCAGCGAAACCATCATCGGCAGCTCGTTCGCGGAGTGGATTCAATCCTATCGCGACCTGCCGCTGCTCATCAACCAATGGGCGAATGTCGTCCGTTGGGAACTACGCACCCGCCCGTTCTTGCGCACCAGCGAATTTTTGTGGCAAGAAGGACACACCGCCCACGCCACTTATGAAGAAGCGGAAACGGAAACATTACAAATGCTCGGCATCTACACCGATGTCGCCGTCAACGAAGCGGCAATTCCGGTGGTCAAAGGTGTGAAGAGCCAAAGCGAGAAATTCGCCGGGGCGCTCCGGTCGTACACCGTCGAAGCGATGATGGGCGATACCAAAGCGTTGCAATCGGGCACCAGCCACAATTTGGGGCAAAACTTCGCCAAAGCCTTCGACATTCAATACTTGGATGTCAACAATCAGCGCCAACATTGCTGGACGACCTCGTGGGGCATGAGTACCCGCATGATCGGCGCGGTGGTGATGGCGCATGGCGACGACAAGGGGTTGCGCTTGCCCCCCCGCTTGGCACCCTATCAGGTGGTGATCGTGCCTATCGGTCGCACCGACGAAGATCGTGCCGTCGTGATGGAATCGGTTGATGAGCTGAAGCGCGAATTGACGGCGGCGGGCATTCGTTTCCATGTCGATACCCGCGATCATCAACCCGGCTTTAAGTACAACGATTGGGAAATGCGCGGCGTGCCCGTCCGTCTGGAACTGGGTCCCCGCGATGTCCAAAGCGGCAGCGTCGTCACGGCACGGCGCGATATCCCCGGCAAAGAGGGCAAGCAGGTCATCCCGCGCGCGGGCGTGGTCGAACATCTAAAGCAGTTGCTCGTCGATATCCAAGCCAACATGCTGGCACAGGCGACCGTCTTCCGCGACGCCAACATCCATGATGTGCAGTCTTACGACGAACTCAAACAAGTGGTCGAAGCAGGTGGTTGGGCGCGGGGATGGTGGGCAGAAAACGCCGCCAATGAAGCTCAAGTCAAAGCCGACACCGGCGCGACTCATCGGTGTTACCCACTGGAACAACCCGGTGGGCAAGGCGTCTGTTTGTACTCTGGTGAACCTGCCGAACGGGTGGCGCTGTTCTCGAAGGCATACTAAGGTTGAGCCGCACGCGCCGTTGCGCGTTCCTACGAGATTCACCCTTGTAGGGACGGTGCAACGGCGCGTCCGCTGCTGTATTCCCCAAACCGGACACCCCGTTGGGTGTCCCTACGGGGCAAATCGTCGAATGAGTCTCTAATCTGACATTGGCGTAGTAGTTACCACAAATCAAGAAATAATGCACCTGTCACTAACAGCAAAAAAGGCAGAGCTATTCATATGGATAAGCCCTGCCCTCTCGCAACTAGATTGCCCTAGCGTGGGTGACGTGCCGCAATCGTCGTCACAATCTCATAGCTGATCGTCCCGATGCGGCGCGCAATATCATCCGCCGTGATCAGTTGCGTGCCCTGTTGTCCGATCAAAACCACCTCGTCGCCGATGGCAACACCGGGGATATTGGTGACATCCAAAATGGTTTTTTCCATACTCACCCGCCCAATGATCGGCGCGCTCTGTCCACGCACCAAAACATACCCCCAATAGCCGGGCGAACGCCGCAACCCGTCGGCATACCCCACCGGGATCACCGCCGTGCGGGTTTCCGCCTCCGTCACATATGTATTGCCATAGCCTACCGGATGACCCGCTGGTAAGGTTTTCACCTGCGCGATCACCGTCTTCCATGTCAACACCGATTGAAAATCATGGGGTACCGGCACAATATCCGACGGTGACAAGCCGTACAATGCCAGCCCCACCCGCACCGCGTTAAAATGCGTTTCGTTAGAAACCAGCGTCCCTGCCGAGTTCGCGGCATGAATGTAGCGGAAGGTAACGCCCGCTGCCCGCAGGGGTGCTAAGACCTGCTTAAAACGGTTGAGCTGCTCTTGCATAATGCCGAGGTCTTCATCCGCCGTCGAAAAGTGGGTATAAATCCCCTCGATTTCCAGATTTGACAAGTTCATGAGTTGGCGGAAGAACGAGACCGCGTTGATCGCCAGCACGCCCAACCGCCCCATACCCGTATCCACCTTGACATGCACCCGCAAGGTGCCGCCTGCTTCCCGCGCCACACGGTCATAACCCCGCGCCATATCAATGTCATACAACGTCAGGGTGATATTTTGGCGCACCGCTTGTCGTGCCGCTTGCACAGGGGTATAGCTCATCACCAGCACCGGCGCTTCGATACCCGCATCTCGCAGTTGCAGCGCTTCGTGAATCGACGCCACAGCCATCGCTTCCGCCCCATTCAGGAGCGCCGTGCGCGCCACCGCCACCGCGCCATGTCCATACGCATCGGCTTTGACGACGGCGAACAGCGTCACTTTGGAACCGATCAGGTTTTTAATGCCCCGCACATTGTGCGCCAGCGCGTCTAAGTCAATATCGACCCAATGCGCGCGCATCGGGCGTAAAACCGTATCGGTCTCCAACACTTGGTTTTGCCGCGCCAGCCGTCCGAGGTCTTTAATTTCGACCAGCAATTCGCGGATGAGCAGTTCCATGCGCGCTTGTGCCCCGCCCGCAATGACGATCAGGTCGCCATCATTGATCCGCCCCACATACCGCAATTGCGCAATCGCATCCTGAATGCTGTGGGTGATAAACACTTTATCGGCATCCATCCCCTGATCCAGCGCCGCCCGACCCGCATAGGCGGCATCCGACCCGACGGTCACAAACATATCCACGATCTCGGCAGCGTGCTGCCCAACGACGCGGTGTTCGCGCTGGCTGTAGTGTCCCAAATTATCCATGTCGCCAAAGACCAAAATCGAGCGCTGTTTATGGGCGCGCGCCGTCTTCAACCAATCCAATGCCGCGCTAAGGGCATAGGGGGCGGTATCAAAAGTTTCGTCGATCAGGAACGAGCCATGCACACCATTTAACGGACTCATCTGCCCCGGCATGGACTCCATCGTCGTCAAAGCCCGCAAAGCGTCATCCAATGGAATCTCGTAATGTGTCCCCACTGCCACAGCCGCTAAAATACTGTAGAGTTGATGCTTGCCGAGGAGCGGTGTCCAGCGCCCCACCAGGCGTTCAACGGTCGAGCGCACATCAAAACCGGTGCCGCCCAAGCCGATCACAAGGTTGTGCGCCATGAGATCTGCGCCGAACGAGTCCACACCGATGGTCATGGAACGCGCCCGGGTATGGGTCGCCATTGCCCGTGTGCGGTCGTCTTCATAATTCAAGACGGCGAGTCCCGTTGTGGGCAAATACTCGATGAGCAAATCGATCTCAGCGATAAATTGATCGGAGCTGTCAAAATACTCGTTGTGAATTTCCGACGTGTGCAGCACAACCCCGACATGCGGTTGTGCCGACAGCACAATTTCGGACATTTCACCCGGTTGGTTGGCGCAAAATTCCAGTACCATAAAGCGGTGTTCTGGACGCAGTTTTGCCGCCGTCATGGGCAGGTTCAAACGCCCGTTCGCGGCACCGTCACTGCGCAATACTGGAAAGCGCGTTTCTAACACACGGCTGATGGCTTCAACAGTCGTCGCGCGTCCGGCTGACCCTGTGACCGCGATCACCTGAATGCCGAGCTTTTTCAAGACCATGGAAGACCAACGCATGACCGCCGTTTGCGTGTCCTTGACGAGAATGACTGATAAGCCTTCCGTATCAAATTCGGGCGGGCGCATACACAAAATACCGGTTGCGCCCCGCGCCACGGCTTGCTTAATTTCGCTATGCCCGTCTCCTTGGTCTGTCCGTAAAGCGACATACAGAGACGAGTCCGTCGTATATTGTGGATCAAAACTAAACCCAGTGAAGAGTTCTGCACCCGGTTCACCGAAAAGCTGTCCGTTCGCTGCTTCGAGAATGTCGTATAAGCTAATCATTGCTTGGCTTAGAGTTGATATAATAACGTTTCGTGTCCCAAGATAGGTCCACCTATGTCAGTATATTTCGAGACGGTCAAAACGCAAAATAATGCTCGTGCGGGGGTCATCCATACCCCGCATGGCGATATCCTCACCCCAGTCTTCGCCCCGGTGGGCACACAGGCGACGGTGAAAGCCGTCCTCCCGCGTGACTTGCGGGAAATCGGGGCTTCGCTCGTGCTGTCCAACACCTATCATCTGTTCCTGCGACCGGGCAGCGATCTGGTGGCAGAAATGGGGGGGCTGCACCGCTTTATGCGGTGGGATCAGCCGATCCTGACTGATTCCGGCGGTTTTCAGGTGTTCAGTTTGGCGAAGATCAACCGCATTGATGACGATGGCGTCACCTTTCGGAGTCATATAGATGGCAGTGCCCGCCGCCTAACGCCCGAAATCGCGACCGGCATTCAACATCAGTTGGGGGCAGATATCATCATGTGCTTTGACCAATGCCCGCCACCGACCGATTATGCCACTGCCGCCGCCGCCGTAGACCGCACCAGCGCATGGGCGGCACGCTGTCATCAAGCGCATGGTACGGATACAGCACAGGCATTGTTCGGCATTCAACAGGGGGGTGTTTTTGAGGAGTTGCGGGCACGCTCTTCGGACGCACTGTTGAAACTCGATTTCCCCGGCTATGCCGTCGGCGGGTTGGCTGTTGGCGAAAGCAAACCGCAAATGTACGCCACGCTTGAGAGCTGTGTGCCGATGTTGCCCGCTGACAAACCCCGCTATCTGATGGGGGTCGGCGCACCGGATGATTTGGCACAAGGGGTGCTGCGCGGCATCGATATGTTCGACTGTGTGCTGCCCACGCGCATCGCGCGGCATGGTGCGGTGTTCACTTTTGATGGAACCCTTAATATGGGCAATCTTGCTCACGCGCGCGACGAGTCGCCCATTGATCCGACCTGCGATTGCTTGTGTTGTCAAAACTTTTCGCGGGCATATATTCGCCATCTGATCAAAGCGCGCGAACTGCTCGCGCATACCCTGTTGAGCATTCATAATTTGCGATTCTTGATCCGTCATATGGAAGCGCTACGGGCAGCGATTTTAGCGGGGGATGGGCAGTTGCAAGCGTATGTTGATTCATTTCTTTTGCGTTATCTGAGAGGTTAGCCGCTTGAGCGGGTTGAAGGCACCAAAGCAGCACGCCAAAATCAAGAAAAGCTGGCTTACCCTGATGCGGAAAAGGTGAAAGCTCACCGTGTCGCTGGTCAAACCAAAGCAAACTCTTGCCATTGTCGCCATCACCCTCGCTAGTTGCAGCAGCCAGCTTCTTCCGGCGGCGACCCCAACCGTGCCGATCCCTCCATTGCGGGTCTATGCCAGTGCGCCTGTTAGCGAATTAGTCAGTTCCCTCACGACGACTTACAGCCAGTTCAACCCCGGCATTCACTTTGAAGTGATCGCAGATGATGATCCCCTCACTCATGCGACCTTGGTGGCAGACCCCACCAGCTATCGTTTTACCAGCTATCTTGAACCGTTGCTGGATGTGTGGGCGGCACCGATCGGGCAGGATGGAATTGCCTTGATCGTCAACTCTGACAACGGCGTCTCGCAATTGTCGCAAGCACAGGTACGCGCCATTTACACGGGCGAAATCGACCGCTGGAACCAAATCGGCGGTGCCAATCTGCCGCTGATTCCCTTCACGCGCGAAAATGGTGCCAGTCTCCAAATGGCATTCAGCGCCCAACTTTTGGGTTCCCGCACCATGACCAGCAATGCCCGCATCGCCCCATCGGATGGCGCGATGCGCTTTGCGGTCACACGCACCCCCGGCGCTATCGGCTATATCCCCATCAGCGCGCTTAACAGTAGTGTGCAGGCAGTGACCTTCGAGGGGGTAGCCGCCACATTGAACAGCGTGAGCGAACTCCGTTATCCCCTGCGCACGATTCTGTATATCGTGGGCGCGCGCGAACCGTTCCCCGATGATCCGCTCGGTCAGCATTACCGCGCATTCTTTGGATGGATTCAAAGCCCAGAAGGGCAAGCCATTATCGCCCAACATGCCGTACCCCTGCTGCGCCCTTGATTCCAACGAGTCGTCCAGTAGTGCCTCATGCCCTTTAAGAACGGGTTATAGTGTTGCCATCACATCCATAAATGTCACCATCGCGGTGAGTAATATCAGACCGACCAAGACCCACAGACCCGCCAATGCAAAATCGCGATAGACCCGCAATTGCGAACGCCGTTCCCGCATATACATTTCTGGGATGCGAATCCGATACAGCGCCCCAGCCGCCTCGGAATTTTTGGGATTTACCCGCAGCACGTTATCTAAGCACAACGAACTTTGATCCAGCGAATCGACCACCACGCTCATCCACAACCACGCATGTTCCGAGTCGGAATCATCGCGGATCAACTCGCGCAGAAGGTGCCGTGCCTCGTCATACCGGTTGGCTTTCACCAGTTCAATCGCATCGAGCAGTTTATCCACTCGTTCCGCGCCGGGGGGGGTGCCATTCACGAATAAACACCTTCGGGTTGAACAACCCCCGCGAATAAATTATCCTCGTCCGGGTGGTTCGTCAGCGGCACCGGATAAATGCGCGTAAACCCCTGTTTTGGACCCAACAAACGTTGTGCCCACGGGGGCATCCGCCGCGTGCGCCCCCCCAACTGACTTTGATGGCAATTGCTGGCAGCATCCCACGCATCATAATAATCACGAATATCGATCAAGGTATGGACAGGCTCGGCATGTTCAATAATCGCTTGCACGTCAATATCTTTATTCCGCCCCATTTGACGCGGGTTTTCGCCCCGTAATCGCATCAGCACAATCCCCATTTGAATTTGCCGTTTGGGAATGCTGGAGTAATAGAGTTTTTGCGGCTGATACGCCGGTTGATCGGTGCTATAAGCGCTATCCCCGGCAAGCCGAAATGCCTCGGTCGTCGCCTTCTGAATCGCGATATGATCGGGGTGTCCATAGCCCCCATACTTGTTGAAGGTGATCACCACTTGCGGGCGCAAATCACGGACTACTTCAACCACGCGGCGCGTCACACCCGCTGGTTCCGCTTGCCATAAACAGGTGGGGTCCTCATTGGTGGCTGCCCCCATCATCCCGCTATCTTTATAATTCAAACGGACAACACTATGCAAGCCGAGCGTCTGGGCAGCACAGTCTAATTCCGCCAAGCGCACCGCTGTTTTAGAACCGTACTGCTCAATCAATTCAGGTGAGATATCACCGACATCGCCGTTGGTCGCACAGACGTAATCGACTTGGATACCCGCTTGAACGTATTTGGTGATCAACCCCCCTAAGCCAAAACTTTCATCATCTGGATGCGCGTATACGATCAGTAAGCGGTGATTATTCATCGATTTGGTTTACCCTATCCGCATAATTTGTGTGTGATAATGGCATTGAGTCCACAGTGTACACCCCTTTAGGGACTGCGTTCTAGGAACATCACGACGCGCTGGTTAGGGCGGTCATGGCTTTTGGATCGTGGTGTAAACGTAGGTCTATCATCCCCTGTCTTATGACGCCGTTCCCCTTTATACTCTTACATTGCCGCTCACCATCACGAGCGAATTGTCACCTCAACTATCGGGAGTGCATATGCGCCGTCTTTCACACTATTTCGCCCTTGGGATCGCCGCTGTTATCCTCGGCGGGTTCATCTTACAATCCCACGCCGAAGCGCAAACCATTGATTTTTCTACAAACACGCCTTTTCCGCCCGGCTTCTTCGCGACCAACACGCCTTCACTAGCGCCCTCGAACACCCTGCCACCGACGGCTACGCCCACGCTGACAACTACGCCAACACTGACAACTACGCCCACGCGCACGCTGACATCAACCCCCACCCAAACAGCGACCTTTACGCCCTCCCAGACCTTCACGCCGACCGCCACTTTTACCGCCACTTACACCCCCTCACCGACACCGACACTGGTGGGACCCGTCAACTACCCGGAGGGTTTCAGCCCGCTGACCGGCTTGCCCTACCCCAATGCTGAAGCACAAGCGCGGCGCAACTTCATCCTCAAAATCAGCAACTTCCCACCCATCGTGCGCCCCCAAAGCGGCGTCAATCAAGCGGATGTCATTTATGAGTATGAAGTCGAAGGCGGCGTCACCCGCTTTGCCGGCATTTACCGCAACAACGCCCCCACCCATGTCGGGCCCGTGCGCAGTGGGCGCATTGTCGATGTTGAATTGGTGCAAATGTATGAGGGCTTGTTCGGCTACAGCGGTGCCAGCGATCCCGTCAATGCCTTGCTGCGGTCACAGCCATGGTTCCCCCGCGTGATCTCGCCCGCACGCGGTGACAACTGCATAGAAGCGGGCTATTGCCGCTTCGAAAGTGAAGGCATGGCATTTGAACACACGCTCTATGTCGATCTCACCTTGGCATATGAGCGCGCCACCCTGCGCGGCATCAATGAAGGACGGCGGGCACGCGGGTTCGCGTTTAGCGATATCCCCGACGACGGCGGTGAAATCGCCAACGATATTTTTGTCGATTATTATGGGCAAACCGATGCGCGCTGGCAATTTGACCCCGACACCGGACGGTATCAACGCTTCAGCGACGGTGAGCCTCATTTTGACGCCGCCGATGGCGAACAATTGTGGGCGGACAATCTAGTCATCATTGAAGTCGAACACCAAGAACGCCCCGACCTGTTTGAGCCAGAAAGCAAATCGGCATCACAACAGATTAACTTGTGGGGACAAGGGCGTGCCTATGTCTTCCGTGATGGGCGTTGGGTCGAAGGTTTTTGGCGGCGCGAATGTCGCGGAGATGTGCCCGATCCAGAGTTCCCGCCGGAGCGCGAAGACCCGTGTTGGTCACGCGCGGGCGACGCCCTGCAACTCTTGTTTGGCGACAATGCGCCGATCCATCTGAAACCCGGTCGCACATGGGTGATGGTCACCCGCTGGATGAATTACGTCACCATCAGCGATACCCTCACGGTGATGCCCACCGGCATCCCCCCGCTGGTCGCGCCGACTGGCTCCCCCGTCAACGTTGGGTAGCCACTCTCCAAAAAATGCAGGACACATCACCTGAGTCTGTTGCAAAAGTCGGGCAACCATATTGGGTGTCGTTACAAACCACGCCATTGTAGGGACGCGCAACGGCATTTTGTTGAAAAACACGGGCAACCCCATTGGGTCTTGGGCGTCAAGTTAAGCCTTAATGAAAGCATCCCCACCCCCTCTGACCTTCGGTCAGCGTCCCCTCCCCACTTCGTGAGAGAGGGCGAGAAAACGTCACATGCACTTTGAAAATCCCCCCTCAGACATGCAATGGGGAGGGGGCTAGGGGGTGGGGATTGAGGCAAAACAAGAGAATAAACCCTTGACTTGACGCCCAAGACTCAATGGGGTTGCCCGCCGATTCAAACCTTTTTGCAACAGACTCTCACCTTGTGTCCCCCATTCCTAATCCCCAACTCCTAACCCCAGATCTTAGGGTACTTCCCACCCACCCGCGACCGGCAATACATGTCCGGTGACGAATGACGCCCCATCAGAACACAACCACATCACCGCGCTGGCAACCTCATTCGGTTCGCCAATACGTCCAATGGGGTGGAAGGTGGACATATACGTTTCGGCTTCCGGCGAACCGCCCGAAAAACGCTGAAACATCGGGGTACGGATAGAACCGGGGGCGACCAGATTCACGCGGATATTCGACTTGGCATATTCTAGCGCGGTCGTCTTGGTCAATCCGATCAGTGCGGCTTTGCTGGCGGTATAAGCGGGCAAACCGGGGAACGCGATCACGCCGATGATGGAACCGACATTGACGATGGAACCACCGCCCGTGTTCAACATGTGCGGGATGGCGTACTTCATGCAATACCATGTGCCGGTCACATTGGTGTTCAAAACCGCGAACCAATTTTCATCGGTGCATTCGACAGTATTGGCGACCACGCCTTCTAAGCCAGCGCTCTGTACGAGGTAATCCAAGCGCCCAAAGGTAACGACCGTAAACTCGACAATAGCTTTCACCGAGGCGCTATCCAGCAGATCGACGTAATGATAAACGACTTCGCCTTCGCCGCCGTGCGCCTGAATCAACTCGACCGCCTGTTGCCCAAAGTCAGCGTGCCGCCCGCCGATCACGACCTTCGCACCCGCTGCCACCATCGCGATGGCGGTCGCTTCGCCAATGCCCAACGTACCACCGACGACCAACGCCACTTTACCCGTAAATTGCCCCATGAATTCGCCTCTTTCACTGATAGCCAAACCACCCCTACATTTTAGTGCATTTACCCTGTTTAGATATTGTGATTACAATTTCATTATAGGGCATAAAAAAAGTGATAATCACCGAGATTCACTCCATGACAGAGACCGTGTTACCGATCCCGTGTCAGCGAAAAACCATTCATGAATTGTTTATGCAGCACCACAAACAAAATTAGTGGGGGCATAGACGCCAAAAACCCCGCCGTCATCAGCAACCCAAAATCGACTTGCAAGCCTGCTGCGAGGGTTTGGCGCACGCCGACTTGGATCACCTGTTGCGTTGGGTCTTGCACGATCAGCACGGGCCACAAATATTGGTTCCATGATGAAATAAACTGCACCAGCAAATGCGCGCCGATCACATTCCACGACATCGGGATCAAGATGGCGAACAAAAAGCGGACTGGCGTCGCGCCATCGATCTGCGCGGCTTCGGCAAGTTCACGCGGGATATTGGTGAAGTGTTGGCGAAACAAAAAGGTGCCTGTCGCCGTCGCCAAAAACGGGATCGTCAGCGCTAGTCGGGGCGCAGTTTGCCCCCAACCGAGTTCCGACATGATGCGGAACAAAGGCAGCAGCGTGATCTCGGTAGGCAGCAGCAAGGTGAACAAGATGAAGAAAAACAAAAAGGCTTTGCCGGGGAAATGAAAATACACAAACGCCAACCCCGCCAGCAATGCCAATACCGTTTTACCAATCGCGACCACGCTGGCGATCAAGGTGGTATTGACGAATAGCACGCCAAAGTTATTACGTTCAAACAGTTGCGCAATGTTGTTGAGCAAGTCCCCTCCCGGCGGGAAAAATTGCGGCGGGGATAAGTACGAGCCTTCTAAGGTCAAGGTCGCCACTTGCAGCGCATACAGCAACGGCAACGCCACGAAAAAACACACCACCATCAGCGCCAGATGCACGCCCCATCGTGTTTTGGGGCGGCGCGGCGCTGGCGTCACTACGGGCGTCTGCCCGATCCGTGCGTCACTCGCCATAGGTTACGCGCCTTTCGACAAATTGGAATTGGAGGAATGTTAATCCCGCCACCACAACGAACAAGACCACCGCTTGTGCCGCCGCCAACCCCAAAGGCGAACCGGGGCTAAAACCATCTTCGTACAATTTGTAGATCAAGACATTGGTGGCACCGCCAAATTGCCCGGCTGCGCCGATGGGCGGTCCGCCTTGGGTGAGGGTATCAATCGCGCCATAGACGCCGTAAAAAGCGTAAGTCACGTTGGTGATCAAGAGAAAGAAGGTGTAAGGCGACAACAGCGGAAAGGTGATCCGTGCGAAGCGTTGGATCGCCGTTGCGCCGTCGATCTGTGCCGCTTCCAACAAATCTTTGGGTACATTTTGCAACCCGGCGATGTAGAACAAAATGTTAAAGCCGAGGATGTTCCACACCGACGCGCCAATGATCACCCACCGCGCCAGAGTCGGGTCGCGCAGCCAACTGGGGGCGCTGCCAAAAATTTGTAGTGCCAGAAAACTGAGGATGCCCGTGCCCCCTTCGCGAAAAAGCGCCAAGAACAACACCCCTGTGACAATGGGTGAGAGCGCGAATGGGGAGATCAAAATGACGCGATAGACGACAGCATAACGAATCTTTTGCGAGGCAAGGACGGCGATCCCCAACGACAGCGCTAAGCTGATCAAGACCACTGCCACCGTGATGAACACTGTCGTCAATAAGCTCGTCTGATAAATCGGATCGACCGTCAGCGCGCTATAGTTGCCCAAACACACGAAACGTTCTTGGGGCAGCGGGAAACGCCGCAAATTGAGCGATAATGCCACCATTTGCGCAGCGGGGAAATAAAGGAACAGCCCCAAGCTCAAGAGGGTGGGTGCCAACAACCCATATGCCAGCAACGGACGCCGAAAATACCCCGATGTCCCTTCGCTACGTCGCCGCCGCATCAATGTCCATATCGGTAGCAACAGAATCAGCGCGCTCACACTGGTGAGGATCACCCCCGCCACCGTTTCGCCGAGCGGGGCTTCGAGGGCATACGTGCAGTGACGCAAGGCGGCGGTCAAGATTTGCCCGCTGAGCGCCCCCATGCCCGCGCCAATCACGATATTGCGCCGGTGCGCTGCGGCGTGGCGCGCGTCACCAGCCACCAACGCGGTACTGATGCCCCCGACCACCCCCCCAATGCACACGGGTAAAATCAAGGCGCTGAGCGGTAGCGACGCATAATGGGCGAGCAAGACCGAAAGCGCGCTGGGCAGAGTTGCGATGCCCTGCCCCAGCCACTCCAGTAAGCGCAACAAACCACTTAATTCGCTGACGACGAAATAACCAATCAGGGCGGCAGCGATAACCGCCCCCGCCCGTGTCCAGAACCGCTCAAAGCGGAGTTCGGAGTCCATGAGGAGAAAAGTTCACCGAGAGGCGATGAACCTTAGCCACCCACGACGGCGTTGTAATCCGCCAAGACCGCATCGGCGCGCTGCTTGGCAACCGCCAACGCTTCGGCAGGGGCGGTGCCGCTATCGACAATCGACTGAAGGGCTTCGACCAAAATCCCGCGCACTTCGGTGGAAGGACCAACGACCGCGCCGGCATTGGCGATGTTGCCCACCGATTCGCGCAGTTGGTCGATGGCAATCGCGAAATTGGGATTGGTCTCAAACCATCCGGCTTCGGTCAAGGCGTCAATCGAGCTGGCGCGGATCGGAAAATAACCGCTGTTCTGGTGCCACACTTGATCGTTCGCGGTATTGGTCAAAAAGAACAAAAAGTCCGACGCGGCTTGCGCTTGTTCGGGCGTGGCACTGCTCGACACCCACAAACTCGCGCCGCCCATCGTCACACCGTTGGTGGCGTCGGCATCGGGCAACGGCATCCGGGCGACGCCCAGTTCAAACCCCTGCAAAGTCGAGAAGCGCTGGATCAAGGTCAACCCTGCCGTGCTGTTAATGGTGATGGCGGTCTGCTTGCCCAAGAAGGTCGTGCCTTCGGCGTTCAAATCATTAGGCGTGCCGCTGTAGGTGAGATAGCCGGACGACGCCATCAGGGCGTACCACTCGGCGATCTCAACCATTTCGGGACTCTCGAAATAAACCTCAGTCGTGCGTTCCGTGCGTCCGTTGCCGTTGTTGACCAACTCGGCATTTTGCATCGCCATCCATTGTTCCACCAGCCACGCCGTCATCGGGATATTCATGCACGAGGTGATTTCAAGTTCCGTCTTCACCGCATCAATCGCTGCACACGCGGCAAGGATATCGTCGAATGTTTGCGGGGCAACTTCGGGGTCAAGCCCGGCTGCCGTGAACATGTCTTTGTTGTAATACAAAACCGGGTTGGAGGCGTTCCACGGCACGCTGTATAGTTCGCCGCCAATGGTGTAATAAGCGACGACGACATCGAGCATATCATCCAGCGATGCCAATTGTTCGGCGCTGGCAATTTGGGCGATAGGCGTAAAATAGCCAGAGTCGGCGGCGAGTTGAGTCAAGCCTTCTTCGATTTGAACAATGGTCGGGGAGTTGCCTTGTTCGGCAGCCAGCAAACTATTGTTGAACAGTTCGGTATAGTCCAAACTGGGTGACGAGACCTCAACGATCACGTTGGGGTTTTCCGCCATAAAAGCATCGGCGATACCCTGTACGACGGCACCGCGCGTATCATTTTCGCCCCCAAAGATGTGGACAAAGCTGATCGTGACCGGTTCTTGTGCCGCAGCGGGCAAGACAAATAGGCTGAGGGTGAGCAATAAAACGATTATACGGAGGATACGAGACACAATTTTTGTTCCTTCATCACTTTTGTGGAAATTCAAGAATACTCATCCCTTTATTAAAGCGCATGATCCTTTGATTAACCACTTTTCATAAAGTACGCGGAGTTAGGCATTGGGGATGAGGCGTTGGCGTTAGAGCAAAGAATCCACAGGGAAGCACATTACCCTCGTGCTGCCATGCCATCACGATCCAATGAAAGAATCAAAACGGCGCACATGGTGCGCCGTTTTGATTCATCGCTAAACCCCAAGCCCTACCCTGTCGCTACTCCGACGGTACTATGATCGCCATGATGATATACAGGATCAGTCCGGGACCACCGAGCAAAGCGAATGCCACAAACAGCAACCGGATAATCGTCGCGTCAATGCCAAAATAGACCGCCAACCCGCCACACACGCCCGAAATTTGACGATCACTGCGCGACCGATACAGACGTTTTTCCATGAGTTTGCTCCTTTGATTACAAACCAAATTATACAATCTTATACGCACACCCGCGTCAAACGTTGCACCTTCAGGAGTCCAGATTAGATCATGCCGCCCGGCAACGGTGGTGGCAGCGGCGGCAACGGCGTTGGGAAGAAAATACCCTCAAACGACGACGCCAGCATCCCAATAATCAACAACAGGGTGAGGATCAATAGCAAGATGCGGCTCAGCGTCCAGACCCGTTGCGGTGCATCGTCAGGCTCGTCTTCATCGTCATCCCATTCCTCCTCATCGACCTCCGCCCCGACGGCTTCGGACGGCTGTGTGACTTCATGCCATTCCGCCATCAAGTCCGAGAACGAGCGGATAGGCGGCGGCACATCAAAAAAATCATCTTCAAGCGGGTCAGCCGCAGAGCGATTCGGATGGGTCGATTTCTGTCCAGACGAAGGCATAGTCGCTTCCTTGAATTCTGAAAATTCTGAAATTTTCATGTATTTTGCCACATTCATTGTCGGAATTGCACAAGAATGGCAAAATTGTGCTATAAAGACTAAAAGGATCGCACAAACTTAACGATACGATTTACAAGATTTTTTATGGAGATAGCCTGATGAAAAAATTCACTCCGTTTTTGCTGTTGATTTGTCTATGGGGCGTGCTTGCCTTATCCGTGACCATTTCTGCCCAAAGTGACACCGAATGCCCCCTTACCGATGGCGTCCTCAACATCGCGTGGATCCCCAAAGCGCTGGATAATGCCGTCTTCGAACTAGGGCGTGTCGGTGCCGAAACCCGCGCCGAAGAACTGACGGCGGAAGATTTACCCTGCGATGTCGAGGTTTTCGTCGCTGCCCCTATGAATACCGATGCGACCGAGCAAGCTGATTTGCTCATGGAAGTGATCGACACGGGTGAATTCGATGCGATTGCCGTCTCGTGCATCACGCCCGACGCTTGTTTCGAGGCGCTCAATCGCGCTACTGCCGAGGGCATCGCCGCCATGACATGGGACTCCGACTCGCCGGACAGTGACCGCTTCACCTATTACGGCACCGACAACACTATCGCCGGCGCAGCCGCGGCGGACTTGCTAATCCGCGCTATGGGCGAAACCGGAAAGATCGGCATCCTCAGCGGCGTTGCCACCTCCCAAAACCTCAATGCGCGTGTACAAGGGTTCGCCGATGGCATCGAGAATTATCCTAATGTCGAGATCGTCAGCATTTTGTATGGCAACGATGATGGCATCTTATCGGCTGACCTCATCGAAGAATTTCTGAGCGCTACCCCCGACGTGACCGGCATTTTCTTCGCGGGCTTGTGGCCCTTCACCCTGGGGCGCGGGGCGATGCCCACATGGGAAGAACAAACCCTAGAAGGGCGCTTGGTCAATATCGCCTTCGACACCCTGCCGCTAGAATTGGTACTCGTCAATGAAGGCTTGGTGCAAGGGTTGGTCGGTCAAAAATATTGGGACTGGGGTTATGGCAGCGTCAGTATTTTGTATGACGCCATCATCAACGATGTTGAATTTGAATCCTTCACTGATACCGGTTTTGATATTGTGACGATCAACAATGTTGAGGCTGCCTTACAAGCATGGGAATCAAACGACTTCACCCAACCGCTCCCCGATCCGTTTGTGGATGCGAACGCTATCGATGCGACCCCTGAAGCGACCGAAGCCAGCAGTTAATTTCCTAAACGTGAGATCGGAAAAGCGCGCATGTTCAACATCAACCTAAGTCTACGGGTCAAGCTGCTGCTGTTGTTCTTGGTGATCGCGGTCACGCCAGTGATCGTGACGGGTTTGGTTGCCATCCAGTTGACCAGCAACCTCGCCTTTCAGCAGGTGATCACCACTCAGCAATCAAAGCTCGAAAACTTGGGCATCGAAATCGAACGGTTCCTCGATACGACGCTCAGTGATCTGCGCATCCTAGCGGGTTCCGGCACGATGACTAACTTGGCAACCGCCATCGCTGAGGGTGAATCACTGCGCTTGCAAGTCTTGCGCGGCGCGCTCGAAGATGAATTGGTCAATTTCATGGCGCAACGGCAACTCAGCGGCGACTTAGTCTATGACCATGTGCGCTTCCTAAACCCCAATGGCTTCGAGTTCGTCCGCATCGATAGTGTCGATGGTGCCGTGCGCGCGGCGCGTGGTTCCACCCTCAATACCCGCGCCAACGAGTCCTATTTTCGCGATGCTCTGACCCTCGAAGTCGGGGATATCTTGGTCTCCCCCATCGAAATTTTCGATGAGTTTGGGCGCATCCCCACGCCCTACCGACCGGTCTTGCGCTACAGCACCCCGATTATCGCGGGGGATACCCTCGTTGGCGTCTTGATCACCGATGTGCGCGCCGAAGGTTTCTTGAATATCGTCAGCAACAGCGTCTCGCCCGATGACGAAGTGTTCATGGTCGATCAGTCTGGCACCTATCTCTCGCACCCCAATCCCGATCTGTTGTTCGGGGAAGTGTTGGGTACCAATGCCACTATTGCCCAAACCCAACCGGAACTTTCCTTCGTCTTGGACGGTACCAACGCCGCCTATCGCGATCTCAGCGACAATCGTTCTGCCTTTTACCGCACCATCGCCCCCGAAGGTGCCTTATTTCGTTGGGTGCTCGTCTCGCAACCGACCGCCGGTTACTTAAGCGCCCTCACTGAACAAACCACGACCGTCCTCATCACCGCCGTCCTCGTCGTCATGGTGTTGGTCGCCATCGCCTCGTTGTTCGTATCGCGTTCCATCAGCCGCCCGATTGTCAATTTGACCCAAGTCGCCCAATCCATCACCAGTGGCAAGTATGATCAACGGGTGACGATCAGCAACAGTGACGAGATCGGCACGTTGCAGTCCAGCGTCAACACTATGGCGGCACAGATCAAACAAGCCATCGAAACGCTCGAAGACCGCGTGAGCGAACGCACCGTCCAGCTTGATGCTGCGCGCCAAGTGGCAGAAAGCGCCAGCAGTGCCAAATCCGAATTTTTGTCGAACATGAGCCATGAACTGCGCACCCCCTTGAACATGGTCATCGGCTACACCAGCTCCATGTTGACGATGCCGCAGATGTACGACTATATCGATTTGCCCGAGATCTATCGTAAAGATATCGCCATCATTCAAGGCAACGGGCAGCATTTACTCGGTTTGATCACCGATATCCTCGACCTCAGCAAAATCGAAGCGGGCAAAATCGACCTGCAATTGCAGCCCATCAACCTGAATGAAATTTTCCGGGGGGTAATCGCGACGGCTATCGGTTTGGTCAAAGACAAGCCGCTGCAATTACGCCCCAACTTTGCCGACGATCTGCCCCCCGCATGGGGGGATCCGCTACGTATTCGGCAAGTGCTTCTGAATTTGCTGTCCAACGCCATCAAATTTACCCAAAGCGGCACCGTGGCGGTGTCTGCCCACACCGAGTCCGGTTGTTTCATGATCGCGGTGTCTGATACCGGTATGGGTATCCCCCAAGAATCGCTCGGCGTCATCTTCGACCGCTTCGCCCAAATCCAAAACAACATCACGATTCAAGGCACGGGCTTGGGCTTGGATATTTGCCAACGCCTCGTCCAGATGCACGGCGGCGAACTGACGGTCGAAAGCGTCGTCGGCAAAGGCAGCACTTTTCGCTTCACCTTGCCCGTCGCCAGCGCCGAACAACTTACCGCCTTTGCCTTACCTGCCAAGACGAGCGAACTCAACCGTCTTCAAGTGGGGGGCAGCCCGTCCGAAAAACTCGCCGATACCCAGCCTGAACCGATTGACTGGAGCGCCTTCCGAACGATCTTGTTGGTGGTTGAGGACTCGTTCTTGCGCGGCACCCTGCACCGCATTTTGGAAACTGCCAGTTATGTCGTCTTTGAAACCAATCAGGCTGCCGAAATCCGCGAATTCGCAACGAGCTTAAGCGTTGATGCGATCTTGCTAGACGATGATATTTCCGCAAAAGCGGGGTTTGATGTGCTTGACGATCTTCAAACTCATCTCACGACCCAAGCTATTCCAGTGGTCTTATTAACTGCCAGCGATAATCCAGCGTCGTTGAAAGACAACCCACTGTCGAGTAACACCGTGCCGCGTGTCCTCAAGAAGCCGTTCCAAGCCGAGAAACTGCTGACAGCGTTGCAAAAACTATTGGGGCAAAGCCATCCTGAAAAAGGGTAATGATCTCTATGCGTATTCTCTATATCGAAGACAATGCCGATGACGCGCTCTTGGTCAACCGCTACGTGCGCACCACCCCGCACGAACTGATCATCGTAGAAACGATGGATGCCGCCCGATCCATGCTGGAAACAAAAGTCGATCTCTTTTTGGTCGATCTGATGCTCAATCAACAACGGACAGGCTTAGAGATCGCCCGTGCCTTGCGCCAAAGCCATCCGAATATCCCTGTTGTGGCGGTCACGGCGTTAACCACCGCCAATGATTTGGCGCAAGCCCGCGCTGCCGGCTTTCATGAAATTCTGGTCAAACCGTTTCAAATCGGAGACTTGGCGGACTTGATCCAGCGTTACACTCAGTAGACAAATTCGTTCGTGAATTGGGTTGGAAGCCTCTGAACGGTTCCCCACCCATCGTTAAATTATTTTGGAGAGACTGTCATGCCCTATATTTTGCTCATCGAAGATAATCAGGATAATGCTGATTTGATCATGCGCACCCTCGCCTCCCTTGAGCTACCCATTCGTCACTGCCTGCGCGGATTAGAAGGCTCGCGCGCTGCTGCTCAAGAACGTCCTACCCTCATCCTCCTCGATTTTAACTTGCCCGATGTGGATGGACGCAATTTGATTTTAACCCTCAAGCGCTCGTTGGGGGGCACCAACGCCCCACCCATCATCGCGGTGACGGCGCGCGCCAACCATGTCGAGCAAACGCTGGCACAACGTTTTGGGGTGGATGCTTTTATCAGTAAACCTTTTGAACCCCAAATGCTCCTCGATACCGTCGTGCGCTTTTTGAGCAAAGCCGGAAACATGCCAGAGAAAGATGCCAAACCCAAGTCGGAACCAGCAGCAGCCCAACCTGTGTCCGTCCAACAACCCGCCGACTAACCCCGTTCCTAAAAGCGGCGGATACGCGCGGGTGTGCGCGTCCGCCGCCATCTCCTATCTCCTACTGCAAATCAACCACCCCGTGCTACAATGAATCTTGAAATAGTCTTTTTCATCTTCCCAAATGGAGACCGTTGTATGACTTCTATTGCACGTCCGAAGATTTTCATCCTCTCGCTGGTGGCAGTGTTGCTGGCACTGACAACCAGCCTAGCCCTCGCGCAAGAACTTCTTACGCAAATCGCCTCGATTGACAATGTCACCATCCGCTTCCCCGAAGGCTGGATCGCTGATGATAGCGATGGGAGTACGCTGGTGATCGGCGACTCTCGCGCCAGTATCACGGCAGCACAAGGCAGCGTTGAGTTGCCCGCAGACGGCATCGTCTTGAGTATTGCCCCCCCTTCACAACTGCCGTCACTCGGTCTCGAAATTGACGCCAGTCCCGAAGCCGTATTGTCAGTACTCGGCGAATTTAGCGGCATGAGCGACCCTGCCAGCGCTATCGAAAGCATCACCATTGGCGGGTTGGACGCCTTCAGGCTGTTGGCTACCGAAGGACCCTTCGCCAATTTCCCGATCATTGCCATCGATTTCGACGGCAGCACCGTCACGCTTTTGACCCAATGGGGTGCCTCCGTGAGTGAGGAAGAAGCCCAAGCTATCCTCGAATCGATCATCGCCACGATCACCGTTGGTGAAGCGATACCCAGCGAACTCCCGCCTGCCCCCACCCCCGAATCAGGCGTCGTGTCTTATACCACGAGCTTCGGCGTAGGCACGCTCTCCCTTGAACTGCCGAACGGATGGGAAGTTTGGTTTCAAGACGTTAGTGGAACGCTCTATGTTGCCAGTTCCGCCGCACTCATCGAGAAAATTCAAGCGAATGACTACACCTACGAAACCGGTGACATGGCATTGGCTATCCTTTTGGGCAGCGATCAGCAACTAGAAACTCTGACGGCAAGCGAAGTCGTGCAGGCGCTTATCGATGCTAGTGGTGACTCTAACGCCGAGATCGTCGAAGATACCACTTTCGGATTCGAGGCGGCGCGTGCCAGTTTGGTCAGCGACCAATTGCCGATTGGGTCAGCAGAACTTTTCGCCGTGAAGCTCGAGAGCGACACGCTCATCTTCGCGATTCAACCCGGTGGCGAGATTGGTCCGGTGATGGACGCGCTGATGCATTCGGTGGTCTACGAAGTCGCCGAGGCAACACCAGCGCCCACCGTCGCCCCCGCAAATGGCAAACCGACCCTTATGCCGACCGTTTTGGCAACGCCTACTGAGGCGGCACCGACCGTCAGCGGTGACGCCACCATCGCCTATGGCGACAGCGTGGTCGGCACCATCAGCCGCCGCGAAAATCAACAGTTGTTCACCTTCACAGGTACAGCAGGCGATGTCGTCACCATCACCATGCTCGCGGATGATGTCGTCGAACTAGACACGCGCTTGTCTCTGTTCACAGCCGAAGGTTTTGAAGCGGGCGACAGCGATCTCATCAACAATGATGACTCCGGCGATGTGGCGATAGGCACCAGCAATGCCCGCATTGAGTCCTTCATACTGCCCGAAGACGGCGACTATATCATCCAAGCGACCACCTTTCGCGGCACGGGTGATTATACCCTGACGCTGGAAGAGACGATCTTTGAATTGAACAACCCTGATGTCGCGCTCGTCTATGGCGGTAGCGTGACCGACATCCTGACCGACGACAATACGCCCACTCTGTGGCACTTCGACGGCACCGAAGGCGATATCGTCACGATCTCGATGGTGGCGCTCAACACGACCACACTGGATACCCGTCTGGGGCTGTATACCACCGATGGCTTTACTGCCAGTGCCAACGCTGAGCCACTGGTCGCAAACGACGACTCCAACGATTTCACATTCGGCTACACCAATGCGCGCATCGTGGGCTTTACCTTGCCAGTGACGGGCGAATATGTCATTGCCGCAGATCGGTTCTTTGGCACAGGTCTGTATACCCTCACCCTAGAAACCGTCGTGATCAGTATGCCCGAAAATGCCGACACCATTGCCTATGGCGATACCGTGACGGGCACCCTGACCGAGAGCGCGCTCGAACAAGTATGGCTGTTTGAAGGCACGGCGGGGGATCTTGTCACCATCACGATGTTGGCGGAAGATGACGCCGACATCGACAGTAAGTTGTATCTCTACAACCCTGCCGGTTATAGTTCCAACATCGAACTGATCAGCAATGATGATGCTTTTGGGGGGGATATCGAATTCCCTAATTCGCAAATCGTCGAGTTTGAACTGCCGAGTACCGATACCTACGTCATCAAAGCCACCAGTTTCAGCGCCAACGACACAGGCGACTATACGCTTATCCTCGAAAGCGATAGCGGCACCAGTGCGCAGAGTACCGATTCGGGCGGCAAAGACGGCACCGGGTCCTCGACCAATGTCAGCGATGAAGTGCGTCAGTGGGCATCGTCAGCGTCGGGCACCAGCCAATACGGCAGTGCCAGCTACAGCTTTATGCAAGCGACCGGTGCCCCCAATACGGACGCTTGTGGCGATTATTCGACGGCGTGGGCATCGCTGACCAGCACGGGCAAGGACACGCTGATCGTGGAATTTGCCGAGGCAGTGATCCCGACGCAAATCAACATCTATCAAACCTACACCCCCGGTTCGATCATTCGGGTGGAAGTCGGCAGTACCGAGACGGACACCTCCATTGAAATCGAGGGCAGTGCCGACGCACCAGGCAACACCGAATGCCCCGGCGTCTTCACGCTCGACATGAGCGGCATCGACACCCTTGTCAATCAGGTGAGCATCGTCCTGGATCAAACCATTGGTGGCGGTTGGAACGAGATCGACGCAGTGGAATTGGTCGGCACCCGTTAACCTGCCTCGCCATCACCGCTCGACAACCGCCCCCAATTGGGGGCGGTTTTGTGAGTACCGGGGGCGTCGGGGAATGGTCACTGAGAGGCAGTGAGCGCCTTCTCCGCCAAAGCTTGGTGATAGCGGGTGCCCATGCTGGCAAACATCGTCACCGCCTGCTTTAGATGGGTCATACGCTCCACATCATCCACAGGTAAATGCCGCCCGATCTCGTAATGCGCCAACGCTGCCGAATACTGAGTGCCGCGCTCGTTTGCCAAAACCAGCGCCCCCGCCCACAACGTCTTTGCGCCGTCGTGGTCGCCCTGTAGCCACAGATACCATCCCCAAAAGACGCGCATCAGCGGCTCGCCCGATAGGTATCGTTCCGCGTACATCTGGACTCGCAGCATCACCGCGGGGGCGGCATCTTGATACACGACAGCGTGATCGAGATCATTTTCCCACAAGCCCAGTAAAGCTTCTGCCGTATCCGAAATGGAAAACATATCATGGGCGGTCGGGACTTTGATCCGCCCGATCTCGTCAACCGCACGGGGAAAGTTTTCCCGCGCCGCCGCCAGCATCCCCGAACGAAAATAAACCATGCTCAAATAAGTGAAGCGCGTGCTGGAAGAGTTGACCACCCGGCTGACCAAATCGGAGCGGTGTTCCAATGCCTGCCGCGCCTCATCGAGATCACCAAGGTAGGCATGAAGCTGCCCCACCCCCGCCAATGCCCGAATCTGACCCGTGATGTTGACCCCCCGCCGCGCGATCTCGTATTCTTGCAAACGCATCTTCATACCCCGCTGAAAATCCCCTTGCCATTCATACGATGCAGCGATGTTCATCAAGGCACCGCGCCAGCGGATGAGATCGCCGATCTGCTCATACGTCGTCGCCGCCCGTTCACCCACTTGGATGCTCTCTTGCCAGCGCGCTGCGAACGTCCAATAATACGCGAGGTTCGACAATGCCCGCGCCAAGATCGCCGGCGCAGACGACACTTCATCGACGGCGATGGCATTCAAAATTTCTGCCGCCCGCCCAGCATACGCCGCCGCTTGTTGGGGTTCGTGCGCAACCGTCAAGATCATCGACAACATGGCATAACAATCTGCCTGTTCCACCAACTGCCCCATGCGCTCTTGCAAGGCGGCGGCGTGCAAAATGTACTGTTGTCCGATGAGGGGATCGGTCGTCAGTTCAATATAGTTGTACCCTAGTTCCAGTTCAATTTCCGTCAACAAGCGGGTTTCGTCCATCGTCAGCACGGTTTCGATATCGGGCAGATTGTCAGGATTCAGATGCGTCAGCGCTTCTTGCAAAAATCGAATATTGCCTTGTTGATCGCCCATGCCAATACACGCATCCGCCAAAGAACGCGCCAATCGTGCCCGCCACAAGGGCGACCAATCTTGCGTTTGCGCCAGTTCATAGGCACGTTTGAGACGCTGCATCGCTTCGGTATATTCCCCTTGTTTCAACAATTGCGCGCCTGCCAGCGCACTGTAACGAGTTTCCTTGAAGGCATCACCCGCGTGCTGCCATTGATCTGCTTGGGTGATATAGTGGTCGGGGTCATCCCCATAGATTTGTTCGGTCGCGGTCGCGATTTCCCGAAATAAAGTAGGCAGTTGAGGTTCGGGGATGGCGGCAATCGCGCCTTCACGCAGTTTGTCATGGGCAAAGCGCCATTTATCGCCTTGCGCCTCAAACACACTGGCACAGCGCACCAACCAATCATTCACGCTCATCGTCGGCGCGATCCATGTCAAGATCGGCAAATCCAGCTCCCGCCCCGACAACGCCGCATAATCGAGCAACTGGCGATCCTTCCCGCCGATCTGGCTGAGGCGGCGCTGCACCACGTTGCGCACCCCACTGGCGATGATATTTTCTGGTAAGGCGACGCTGCCAATCGCTTGCAATTGCCCCACTTCTTCGGCGAGCGCGCGCACGGTTTCGACGATGAAAAAGACATTGCCTTCGGTCTGTTCCATCAAGAACTTCACCAAGTCGGCGCGCCGTCCGCTATTTTCGCCCAACATTGAGGCGCTCAAATCACTGATCTCGCCCTGTCGCAGGCGGCTCAGCTTGATCGTGGTCATCTCTGGCAACGCTGTGGGCAGTTGCGGGGCATCGTCATCACGGTAACTGCCGATGATCAGCAAGGGTTGAATGGCGGCATTACGGCTCAGCCGTTCGATGATACCCACACTTTCTTTCACCCAATGCAAATCTTCAAGGATTAAGACGATGGGGGCGGTGTACCGCAAGAACAACGCCTCAATGGTATTGGTGATGCGATCCCGCGCCGCTTTCGGATCGATGTCCGGCGCAGGGGAGACACTTCGCCTCAGCAAGACCTCGATATCAGGGATGATCGTTTTCAAAACGCCGGCTTCAAAGTCGCTGATCGGTTGCAACAGCAGCAGCTGCCGTACCGGTTCACGCCACAAGCGAAAGAGCGCGCCTGATTCCGCCACCGCTTGCGCTTTCAAAACGAGCGCGCCGCGCACCAAGGCTTGGGTGCGTAATTCGTTTAAGAAGCGGCTTTTGCCCACCCCAGATTCGCCACCGATCAACCATGCCGATCCCAAACCAGCGATCATGGCGTCCATGGCGCTGGTCAACTGGGCGATCTCTTGCTCGCGACCGATGAATTGTGCCGCTTGTAAAAAGCTTTCCCGTAGGATGGGCGTTTCTTGAGTCGCACGCATGTCCGAGATGCGCTCATATGCCGTCAAAACATCATCCGCCGAGGTATAGCGCCGCGCTGGGTCTTTTTCCAACAACCGCGCCAACACCGCTGCCATCGCGGGCGACAGATCAAGGGCAGTCAGATCAAGGGTTTTATGGCGGATATTGCGGGCGAGATCATTGGGAGAATGGCTGACATCAAACGGATACTGCCCGCTAAACATCTGGTAGGTGATCAAGCCGACCGCGAATAGATCGCTACGCTCATCAGGCATCCCCCCCGCCAGCACTTCCGGCGATTGATACGCCAGCGTCCCCCAACTCGAATCTTCGGTGCTTTGTTCGCGCGCTATCGCCAACCCAAAGTCGAGCAATTTCAGCACATCCCCGCTGACGAGGACATTATCTGGTTTCAAATCGCGATGCAACACGCCCCGGCGATGTAAATAACTGAGCGCTTGGATCATCTGAAGGAACAACGATTCTTGTTCTGCCGCAGATCGTCCCTGTGCATACGCGACGACATTCTGCGCCTCGGCGAGAAACTCCATCGTATAAAAAGGCTGCCCGTTGCGATCAAACCCGTAATCCAAGACGCTGATGATATTGGGGTGACGCAAAGTGGCGAGCAGCGCAAACTCCCGCGCCAATGTCAGCCGCAGATCGTGCCCCACGCTAGAGAGTTCAGCGACCACTTCGGGGTCAAAAACAAGGCTCTTCAACGCGACCGTGTTTGCCGTCAAGCGGTCGCTAGCGCGAAACACCGATCCCATCCCACCTTGCCCGATGGGTGAAAGTATGACATAACGCCCAGTCAGGGCTGGAACGTAAACATCTGACATTCTAACATCCGCCGATCACTCTTTGACTATTGTGCTTCACTATAACGCCCAATTGCTAAGGGAATATGAACTAGTTTTATAAACGCATGATCTGTTGGGAAAAGAATGAGCAATAGATCATAGAGCCATGCTTTATGCCGAGTCCCTACATCTGGTATGATAGGCGCAACGCACCATAAAGCAGTGGCAAGACATCATTCCTCTCCGTTTTGGTTTTTTCACATCGGGTGTCCTTCAAAGCGCCCGCAAGGTTTAGTGCTATGAAAACATATATCATGGGCGATATTCACGGGCAATTGAGTCGTCTGGTCGTCATCCTGCAACAAGCCCACTTGATCGACGCCCAACATAACTGGCTCGGTGCCGATTCGGTGCTATGGTTTCTCGGCGACTTGGTGGATCGCGGTCCTGATGGCATTGGCGTCATCGACCTTGTGATGAAATTGCAAACCCAAGCCGCTGCCAGTGGCGGCACCATCGGTTGTCTGCTCGGCAATCATGAAGTCCAGATGCTTGCCGCCCAGCGCTTTCCCAAGCAAAGTGACTATTTTGTCACCTCATGGCGTCGCAATGGCGGGCTTGATTCGGACATGTCGCGCCTGACAGCACACCACGTCACATGGTTGCGCAGCTTGCCAGCAATGACTCGTTTGGGCGAACGGTTGCTCATGCACGCCGATTCGACCCTTTACCTAAACTATTCCCCCACGGTGGATGGGGTCAACATTGTCATTCGCAGCATCCTCAATGGCACCTACGAGAACGATTGGGAAGACTTGCTCGGTGATTTTTCGGAACACCGCGCTTTCTCATCCATGCGTAAGGGGGAACACAACCTGCGGGATTATCTGCGTCATTATGGCGGCGAGCAAATCGTTCACGGACACACCCCCATCCCCGTGATGGCGGATGTGATCAAGCCGACTGCCCCGTTCATTTATCTCGATAAACGCTGTGTCAATGTCGATGGCGGCATGGCAATGGGTGCCCCCGGCTTCATTTGGGATATCAGCACCTAAGCGTAGACCCAAGCCATCGCTCACTAGAGGAATACAAGACCGATATGTCGCTACTCACGGCTAACGATCTGGCAAAAGAATTCGGACCTGATGAAATTTTTAGCGGCGTCAGCGTCGAAATCCCGCATGGTGCCCGTATCGCCATGGTGGGTCCCAACGGCGCGGGCAAAACCACCCTGCTCAATATTTTGATCGGGTTGGATATCCCCAGCGCCGGCATGGTCAACCGCGCCCGTGGGGTCAAAATTGGGTTCCTGCCCCAACGCCCAGAACTTTTGGGGGAACACACCTTGCGCGAAGAATTGTATGGTGCTTTTGCCGACCTGCAAGCGATGGAATTCGAGTTGGAACAGCTTGCCGAAGCGATGGCACAACCCAATCCCCCCGACCGCTTGATCGCGCGTTATGGCGAACTGCAAGAAAAGTTTGAGGCGGGGGGCGGGTATACCTATGACCAACGCGCCAAAACCGTCATTCAAGGCTTGGGGTTCGCGCTCGAAGATCAAGAGACGAAATTGTCGGAGCTATCCGGCGGGCAAAAGACGCGCGCCGTCTTGGGGCGGTTGCTGCTCGAAGAACCCACCCTGCTGGCGCTGGACGAACCGACCAACCATCTTGACATCAACGCCATCGCATGGCTCGAAGGCTATCTGAAGGAATTCCCCGGTGCCGTGCTGGTCGTCAGCCATGATCGGTATTTCATGGATGCTGTCGCCCAAACCATTTGGGAAATGGACTTCGGCACCATCGAGATTTATCGTGGCAACTATAGCCATTACACCACCCAACGGGAAGAACGCTATACCCGCCGCTGGAAAGAATTTGAGGCGCAACAGGCATTCATCGCCAAAGAAGAAGAATACATCCGCCGCAACCTTGCCGGGCAAAATGTCAGCCAAGCCAAAGGGCGGCGCACCCGCTTAGAACGGCTCCGCAAGGATGGGCTGGTGCAAAAACCGCGCACCCGTCAAAATATGTCCCTCAATATGAAAGCACAACTACGCAGTGGCGAACTGGTCTTGCGCACGCTGGGTCTGCATGTCGGTTATCCGGGCAAACCCTTGTTTGCCGCGCCCAACATCACCCTACGGCGCGGCGAAGTCGCGGCACTGATCGGTCCCAACGGCGCGGGCAAAAGCACCTTCATCAAAACAGTGGTAGAACAATTGGCACCCCTGCAAGGCGAAGTTAAACTCGGCGCGGCGGTCAACATTGGGTACTTCGCCCAAGCCCACGAATCGCTGAATCCCAAAAGCAGCATCCTTGATGAAATCCTGAACGCCAAGAACATGGCGATCAGCGAAGCGCGCCATTACTTGGGGCGCTTCATGTTTTCCGGCGATGATGTCTTCCGCACCATCAGCACGTTGTCCGGCGGCGAACGAGGACGAGTCGCACTGGCGAAATTGGCGCTCAGCGGGTCAAACTTCTTGATGCTGGATGAACCCACCAACCACTTGGATATCGCCAGCCAAGAGCAGCTCCAAAACGTCTTGGCAGACTTCCCCGGCACCATCCTCGTGGTCAGCCATGATCGGTATTTGATCGACGCCCTCGCGACGCAAATTTGGGAAGTTTCTGCCGGGTCTCTGCTCGTCTTTGAGGGCACCTATCAAGAATATGTGGCGTCTAAACAGCGGCAAGCCGAGCTTGCGACCGCCGAAGCCAGCGCCGCCCGTGCCCGTGAAAAAACTGGGGGAGCCAATGGCAAAGGCAATGGCGGCGTCCACCCCAGCGGCTTGAATGCCTATCAACGTCAGAAACGGGTAGCGGTGCTAGAAAAACTGATCCCTGAGCTGGAAGCGCGCATGGAAACGATCATCGCCGACTTAGGCGTCGTCAGCACCAGTGGCGATGCTGCCCGCGCCCGCACCTTGGGCGAGGCATACACCCGCACCGAGCAAGAACTCCACGATACCATGACCGAGTGGGAAAGCATCGTCGATTGAGCGAGAGGGATGTTGTCCTCTTGCGTATGGTCGCCTATAATTTACTGTGTCTTATACGCGAGAGAAAAATTCCTTATGGCGGATGATCTGATCGGCACGCAGATCGGCGGATATCAAATTATTGAGGTGGCGGGGCGCGGCGGCATGGCGGTCGTCTATCGCGCGCGCCAAGTCTCGATGAAGCGGATCGTCGCCATCAAAGTCTTGCCACGTCAATTTTTGACCGACGAAACCTACATGCAACGCTTCAACCGCGAAGTGCATATCGCTTCGCAACTAGAGCATCGCAACATCGTGCCCGTGCATGATTATGGCGAGGCAAACGGTCAACCCTATATCGTCATGCGCTATATGGATGGCGGTTCGGTAGATGACCTCATCCGGCGCGCTGGCGCATTATCGATGGCACGGGTGCAGGATATCATCGCCCAGATCGCCCCCGCGCTCGATTATGCCCACAGCAAAAATGTACTGCACCGGGATCTCAAACCTTCCAATATCTTGCTTGATGATGATGGCGGTTTTTACCTGACCGACTTTGGCATCGCCCGCTTAATGGGCGATACCGAACCGGGCATGTCGATTGTGACGACGCAGGGCGTGATCGGCACGCCTAGTTATATGAGTCCCGAACAAGCGCAGGGCAAAGCCTTAGACGGGCGCAGCGATCTCTACTCGTTGGGCGTATCGATCTTTGAAATGGCGACGGGCAGCCGTCCGTTTGAAGGCGAAACCCCCTACAGCATCGCCGTCTTGCAAGTGACCACCCCACCCCCGGCACCGCGCACGATCAACCCCGACATCCCCCCCGCTGTCGAGCGCGTGATCTTGAAATCGATGAACAAGCAAGCGACCGACCGTTACCCAACTGCCACCGCACTGGCGGAGGCGCTGGCACAAGCGATCACCGCGCCCACGCTGGATAAAACGACGCCCAACAACCCGATCCTCAACTTATTGGATACCCAACCGGGTTTCCCCCGTCCCCCAATGCCGATCAGCCCTCCGCCGCCTAGCGCCTCCACGCCAGCACCCCAAAATGTCTATACGCCCGCGCCGATGGGGTATCCTGCCACCCAAGCGCCCCCCAGCGCAGCGCTCCGGCGTCCGCGCCCTCGTCGTCAAAGCTCGCTCTTTATCAGCATTTTGGTGGGCGGAATCCTCGGTTGCGCGCTCTTAAGCATCGTCGCCCTGTTGATTGCCCTCGTGATCGGTGGGGTCGTCAACGATAGTGGCACCCTCGTCACCCCCACCGCTACTACTGCACGAGAGGTCGGGCAAGCAGTGACTGCGACAGCGACGGTAGGCATCACCCGCAGCGCTGTCCCCACGCGCACAGTGCTTGGTGGTGTGCGCACGCAAATCGCCGTAAGCGCCACCGTTCCCGTCGGCGCACGCATCACCCCAACGGGCATCTCCGGCTTAGGATCATTGGTGTTCTATGCCGACCGCGACAACAATTTTGACCTCTATCGGCTGGATTTGGCGACGCGCATCGAAACCCGTTTGACCGAAGACGCCAGCATTGACATGTATCCGTCCGTCTCCCCTGATGGGGATCAGATCATTTTTCAAAGTGATCGCGATGGTGATTTTGACATCTATCTGATGAATAGCGATGGCACCCGTGTCCGGCGGGTCACCAACAACAACGTTACGGATCGCATCCCCACATGGATGCCGGACGGCGACGCTATCCTATTTTCATCAGATACGCGCGGGGACGGCACCCACGACTTAATCGCGCTCACCTTGCAAAACGGGGAAGAGCGCGTGCTATATAGCGATGGCGAACGCAACGGACACCCGCGCGTCAGCCTTGATGGGCGCTATGTCATCTTCACGAGTGGCAGACCCGATAATGCGGCGACGTGGGATATCAAACGGCTAGAGCTAGAGACCGACGAGGTGATCACCTTGACCGAAAATGAGGTCAAAGACTGGTCATCGACCTTCACCCCATCCGGCGATATCCTTTATCTGACCAGTGGGTTAGGCTTTGCGGCAATCGCCCTGATGGATATTGATGGCGGAGGCAGCCAAGTCTTATACGATGGCGAGGGCTATGAATGGGGGCTTCAGATGCACCCGCAAGAACGCACTATCGTCTTTAATAGTGACGTGACGGGGCGTGATGAACTCTACTTAATGTCAGCGGATGGTAGCAATGTCCGCCCGATCACCGACAACGGTGGCGCGGCAGCAGTGTGGTTATCGTCCCAATAAAGCGATTGCTGGATGGCATAACATGACCGAAACGCGCGTTGACGCCCTTGCCGCTCGCTTACGCACATTGCTTCAAAAAGGCGTGTATACCAGTGGGGCGCGCCTCATAGAACTCCAATTCGCTCAAGAAATGAATGTCAGTCAAGTGACGGTGCGGACGGCGCTCCAAGTCCTTGAGCAAGAAGGGTGGGTGGTCAAGCATCCCCGACGCGGGGTGACGGTGCGCACCTTTACGGCGGATCAAGCCGAAGAAGTGGTGCTATTGTGGGCGGCGGTCGAAGCGCTGGTCTTACGGTGGGTGATCCCCAAGCTCAAAAAAGCCGATAGAGTCCTATTGTATTCCCATGTGCGCCGGGCACAACGAGCGGCAATGGATCGCAAGCCCGGCTTAGCGCTGGCGATGCTGTTTGAATGGCATCTCGCGCTGGCACGCCTTGCCCATGAACGGGAACTCACCGTCACTGTCTTGGAGCGTCTGCACAATCAAGCGCGCTTGCTCGAAGCGATGCGCAGTGCCCGCTGTGATTTAGATCTCGCCGCCCTACACGCCTTGGTTGCCGGACATGAACGCCTTAGCGAACAGATCGACGCGCAAGATGAGGACGGGGCGGACAGCACCCTGCGCGCCCAAATCGCCGCTTACGGCGTGTTGGTAATTGCCGCGTTGCGGGAATAACGGCAACTCATTTTCAGCCAGTAGCCGCGCTGTGGTGACGTTGTTTTGTATTGCTCCTATCAGAAGGGGGGCGTCCGCCCTTGGGACACCCCCCCTTACGCTGGCGGTTTAGTGCGGGCAGCCCGCCGTGATCGTGGCGGTGCAAGTGACGATAGGCGTGAACGTGGGCGTTAGCTCGATCGGGTCAAGGGAAGCGATGATGTCCCCAGTCTCAGCATTTCTCACCACGATCGTTTCAAAATCATTGGCGCTGACGACAAAAGCACTTTCATCAGGGCTGAACGATGGGACACTTGTGACGCCAGTTTGCAGGGACAAAACTTCTTCAAAGGTAGCTGGACTCCACAGTTTTGTGACACCATCGTAACCTACCGTCACGATGTAGCGATCTACCCAATCCAGACCGATGATTTGGGCAGTGTGTCCTGCTAACCGCCCCACAATCTGATCCGTTGCTGTATCGAGTACAATCGCCTCAAGAGCGCTTACATCCGTGACTCCGAGCAGATAACGTCCATCTGGGCTAAACACAAACCGCGGCAGCTCGAAATCGCCATACATAAGAATGCGAGAAATGCGAAACTGACCGCTCTCTACGTCCAGAAGAAACAGCCCGCCACCACTAGTGTTGAGGGCGATCTGTTCCCCATGTGGACTCCAGCGAATATTCGAAAAAAATGTACGTTGATTGCCGGTGTCGTAATCACGAAAGTTACCTGTATTCAGCACATCGTAGATTCTCAGGTTGGCGCTACCTAATTCAAGGACATGACTGACGGCGATGTGCGTGCTTTGTGGATTCCAAGCGAAGGTTGCGGCGGCGTTTACGCCTGTAACCTGTGCAATAAGCTCAGACCTCTCGACATTCCAGACCTGTAGAGTGGGGATTACATCCTGTCCTTGGATAGATACCGCAAGTATCGTCCCATCCGGACTCCAATCGACCGCAGTGGTTAGTACAAAGTCATTCCGAACAGTGGTCAGCTCAAATTCGTTGAGGAGCTGAGAGAAGTCACTAGTATAGAGACGAATAGAGACACCATTGGACACGGCAATGACATTCTGAGAGGGATGCCACACTGGTTGCCGGAACGGACTGGATTGTGCGGACGCGGTATAACATAGTGCTGAGATCAATATGCCCCCAATTGCAACAAGGCACAACAACAGCCTGACTACGCAAAACGAAGTGAGTTGGGACATCGTCTTTGAAATCTGCATTTGTCAGTTCTCCCAATTCCAAAGTGACGGCGCATAGAGCTGCGCACTGTTTATATTTACTGGAGACAAAGGATAACCGTGACAACTCCGACTCGAAACTAGCGCGTCACACAGGAAGAATTGTGGCGAAAATTAAAAGGGCAGATACACAGCGTAGGACACGATCTCCCCGCGCCGTATACCCGCCCGTTTAATTTCTCTGTAACGTAGTGCCAAACGGACGCCACTTTTTCAACGAACTTTTATTCGCGACTGGACGCCAATAAGGATGCGATAATCGCGTCCACGACAGACAGGGCGATCACCGCCGCCACGACACTTTGCAGCAGCGCGCCGACCAGCAGCACCAAGCCCCCGCCGATCAGCACTGTATAGGCGTAAGGGATACGCCGAAACACGATAGTTGCATCCTCGACAATTTCGAGTGCTTGTGCGATCCCCAAGCCCACCACTGCCAAACCAATCAAGATGATGCCGGAGATCACGTCAGCGGTTGGATACAGCAGAAAGACCGCCAGACTGCCCGCAAAAGTGAGTCCAAGGGGCACCAGTTCCGCCGCAAAAAAGCGCGCCGATAAATCATATGGCATCAGTTGGCTCATAAACACCTGCCCGACATCTTGCCGGAAGGAAGTCACCAATTCGCGCGGGCGGACAAACAAAATAATGATCAACACGAGAATCCATGTTTGGGCAGCACCGGGCCCACTAAAGATGACCACCAACATGATCAAGGCAGTGATGAAGGCACCCTGCAACACGGGACGGATCAACGGCGCAGGCGCTAACCGGAACATCGAAAGCAATGCCCGATAACGCAATGCCTCTTCTCCAAAAGCGTTTAGCGGTATTTTTAAGCGCAAATTTTTCTTGCGCATCAGTTGCGACTGCCGTCCAATTTGGGCGACCAATTCTTGCGCATACATCCGCCCCAACAAGCCCAGCGAATGAATCCGGGCATAGGTGCGGCTGTCGTCCGCGATGATGGTCATGTGCAAGCGTTCGCCGACAAATAACAGCAACGCCAACGACGCCACCGTCGCGCCGACCAACAACCCGCCTTCGACGAGCGTCAGACGGCTTTCCAGTGCCTCTTGCCATACGGTGCCCGCGACCAAGAAGACCTGTGGTACCAGTGCCGCCGCACCCACCAACAGCAGCGGTACGATCCAGAACAGCCAACGGACCTTGAGAAAGGCAGGATTAAGTTTGAACAAGACCACCGACCAGACCAGTGCTGCCGAGGTCAACGCAATCGGCAGCGTTACTACCATCGCCCACAAGCCCGCAAACCCAAAAGCGAGTGGATCGGGGTTGTTGATGCCTTTTAGCAGCATCGCCAGCATACTGCTGACCGCCGCGATGCCAAGAGAAGGCAGTAGCACACTGCTGATGTAATGCGTCATCACAATCGCGCCCCGATGGGTGGGCGCAGAAACAATAAAGTTCATCTCCGGCGCAGTCAGTTTCACGGGTTGATTGCGCAGCATCGCCACCAAATAGAAGATCGGCAGCGCGAACAAAAGCGGCGGGATGAGAGTCACCACCGTCGCAATCGTCTCGTCGGGGATAGCAAAGCTGACCTTGCCGACCGTATCGACCACATAGTTCCACATCAAGAACGCCCAGACCACCCAAAACAGCAGAATGTAAGCGCGGTACAGACCGTTGCTGGTCGGGTCATACCCCAAGACGCGCAACCAATAGATCGCCTCATTTTTGGCGTGGCGTAGGCGAATACCGAGGAGTACCCGAAAATCAGTTATCATTATTAAGCAGCGCTTTCAAATCCGTGACTCCCGCCGGATCAACCGTCGTCACCGTCTGATCTCGCAGCAAGAAGATCGAGTCGGCTTTGCCGCCATTAGGCAGCGCGTGGCTGCTCAACATCACTGAACGCCCTTTGCTGCGATACCCGCGTAAGTCTTCCCACAATTCTGCCACCGACGAAGCGTCCAGCGGACCAAACGGCTCATCCAACAGCAGCAGCGCGGGGCTGGTCAACAAAGCGATGCACAATGCCAGCTTATAGCGCATCCCGCGCGAGAACGTGAACGGGAAGGTGTCGGCATAATCATCGAGTTGATATTTTTCGAGCAGTTCCCAACTGCGATCTTGCCAACCTTCGACACGATGCAACTGTGCCGCAAATTGCAGATGTTCCCATGCCGTCAATTCATCATAAAAATCAGGGGTATCCGGCACGAGCATGACATGCTTGCGAAAAGAACGATCTTCACGCCGCAAGGTCACATCATTGATTTCGACCGTCCCCGCATTCGCCCATGTCCAACCAGCGAGGCAACGCAGCAAGGTGGATTTGCCCGCACCATTGCGCCCCACCAACAAAGCAATCGAACGATCCGAAAGTTCCAACGACACCCCCTGAAGGATTTGTGTCGCTCCATATTCATAACTGAGGTCATTCACACGCAGTAGCTTTTTAGACATGGTTCCGTTCGACTTTTTCGTGTAGACAGGAGGGCGTACCCAATACAATTGCACAAAGGGTTGAGTTTACCTTACGAAACGACCTGAAACTATGCACAGACTGAGAACCGATCCGATGGTGATTTTTGACAATTTCGCCAAATCGTAGGGAAATCGTCAATTGACGCCAGCCGCAACTGGTGGCGTAATACAGACATAGACTCATCCATCTTGCAACGGAGCCATTCATCGTTATGATTCAATCACCGCGTCTCGTGGTCGCGCATATCACCACTGTTGTCGCCTTCGCGCTAATTTTCCTGTGTCTGCCCTTCGCGGTCACAGCCCAAGATGTATCATCCGGCGGGACTACCCCCACCGCATCGGTGGAAGTCGCCGCTACTGCGGCGTTAGATGCCTCTGTCGCTGCCAACTGGCTACCCGTCATCGACACCTTCGACGGCGTGCCGATGGCGTCTGTGCCTGCGGGGTGTTTTTTGATGGGCAGTGCCGACGGCACGCCCAACGAGCAACCCGTCAATGAAGTATGTTTGGCGTCGGACTTCTGGATCGACGTGTACGAAGTCACCCATGATCAATTTGCTGCCTTTGGCGGCGTGGCGGGGCGTGCAGCTGCCTTTGCCGATATCGGTGGCACTCTCCCTCGTGAGCGCGTGACATGGTTTGAAGCGCGTGACCTGTGCGCCTTACGGGGTGGGGCGCTCCCCAGCGAAGCCGAATGGGAATATGCGGCGCGGGGTGCCGCCCAACACGCTTATCCCTGGGGCGATGTCTTTCTGCCGGGGGTTGCTGTGGTCAGTTTGGGACCCGGCAATCATCCCGAAGCCGTCGGCGAGCGCGCCGACGGGCAATCGTGGGTGGGCGCACAAGACCTCGCTGGCAATCTTTGGGAATGGGTCAGCAGTGTCTACTCCCCCTACCCTTACGCCGCCCATGACGGGCGTGAAGATATCAACTTTAAGGGCGACGTGCCGCGCGTCATTCGCGGCGGGGCATGGAGCTACAGCACCGAGTTGGCGCGTAGCGCCGCCCGCAGTTCGCGCCCGCCGACCACCGAAACATCGGATATCGGATTTCGCTGCGTGCGCCACACCAATTAAAACACGCCCAACCGTTATGCTATAATTTCGTTTGTTAGGTTCAGCCGCGCGCGGCTGAACCGCGCTAATCACACCGCCCTATGTTTTGAGGAAATGAACCCTATGCGCCTTATTCGTCTCGTCTTCAGCGTATGCTTCGCCTTGATGACCTTCAGCGTCGCAATGGCACAGGATGATCTCACTTTTGACCCAACCGTCTGTGATGATGCCGACGGCGGTGAATTGACCGCTGCTTGTGCCGCCATGATCGCCGCCTTCCCGACCCCGCCCAACCTCGAACAGATTGGGCAGGATCGCTATACTCTCAGCACCTACAATTTTTGGCGCGTAGCGCGCGATGGTGCGCCTAAATATGACAGCCCCAATGGCAATGTCATCGGCAGCATTCCCCCCGGTTTCAACTTTGTGCGCGGCATTGACGCCAGCGTGGACGGATGGTTGCAAACCAGCGATGGCTCGTGGCTTTCGACGACGGTTGCCACCTATGCCAGCCCGTCTTATTTCACCGGCTTCGAGCTGACCGACGGCTTAGACCATCAATTTGGGGTGATCTTAGACCTCAGCCGCATCTATGTGTCGCTCTTTCCGGGGGGTCCGCGGTCGCAAGCCAACGGACGTTTTATAAACCGGTACGAGATGGTCAATATCTTCGCGACGGCAATCGTGGATGGCTGGCGCTGGTACATGATCGGACCCAATCAGTGGATCGAGCAACGCTTTATCTCTAAAGTATTCAAGATTGCCCGCCCCGAAGGCGTCGCCTCCGATGCCAAATGGGTCGCGGTCGATCTGTACGAGCAAACGCTGGTCGCCTATGAAGGCGATACCCCCGTCTTTGCAACGATCATCTCCACTGGGCTACCCACGCATGAGACTAATGAGGGGCTGTTCAGCATTTGGGAAAGCCTCCCGCGGGATGCCATGAGTGGCGCAGCGGGCGCACCAGATGCCTACGCTGTCGAAAGCGTGCCTTGGGTGATGTATTTTGACGGCGGTATCAGTTTGCATGGCACCTACTGGCACGATTTATTCGGTTATCGCCAAAGTCATGGCTGTGTCAACCTAAGCGTTAGCGATGCCCGATGGGTCTATGAATGGGTTCATGACGACGACATCAACGCGATGGGCGCGGTCGATATCCCGGTATTCGTCCATAGCAGCGGTGAATATGGCGTAACGGCAACTGGGATTTGAGAATTCACAGTTGATTCTGATTAGATTATGCTAGAATAACAGCGCTAGTTGCAATTTTCACAAGGGAGCCAGTGAAATGCTCGAGAAGCAAGTTTTGAAATCCAAGCCAGAAGTGAAGGTTAAATTTTCGTTGCCTGCCGCTGTGCAAGGAGAAACAGTCTTTCTCGTCGGAGACTTTAACGACTGGAACGAAACCACGACCCCGATGAAGAAGTTGAAAGATGGCAGCTTCACGGTGACGCTTAACTTGCCAAATGGCGAGGAATTCCAGTTTCGCTATTTGGTCAATGGGACAGAATGGCACAACGATTGGGAAGCGGACAAATATGTCCCCAACCCATACAGTGGCGATAATTCGGTGGTGGCCACCACTGTAGACGCTGAAAGCGCAGCCGAAGCGATCTAATCCCAGTGCCTATTCGATCCAGCCAGGGCAACACATAATCCCGCCTTGTGTCACAGGCGGGATTATTTTGGAAATGTAGTAACTGCTCAGGCTGAAAAACGGTCGGTAATAAAGGGAGAAATGACCATTGGCGGCAAATGGGCGGATATTTGGCGCGTGGACTTTCATGTTAACGAACGATTGATAAGCGCTTAATCCGCCCCTATATCCACGTTTCGAGGGGTATTTTCCTTTTTTTCTTCACGTCTTCATGCCTCTCTGTTTATTTTATTCTGTTTCTATACCTGAGTAGTCACGAAATGTAGGTAGACTAACTAAGCCGTTACTTGCCGATCCAATGCCATTTCTTATTACTATCTCGCCGCTATTGCGACTACAATAAAAGAATTGATATCATTCGCAAAGAGGTTGAAATAATTATATGGTGCGCACCTTTCAGAAGTTTATGATGTTGCTCGCGGTTAATCTCCTTCTCATGATCATCATTTTTACGAGCCTCTCGACTCCCATCAACGCGCAAGAAGGCGCACAAGCCAGTCGTCAATTGACGGGCGTCATTTCCGTGTTGTATGGCGACCATCCCGAAACGCCGCAGATTCTCTATCAACTGCACGCGCCTGACGGAACCAGCTATCTTTTATACATCCCGCCGGAAGTCTTGGGCGCAGCGGGCGGCATCGTCGCGATCCAGCGGCAAACGGCGACCATCACTTTTGCTGATGTGCTACCCGCCACCACCGCCGCCTCCGAAGCAGTACTCGTCGTGAACGCTTTGACCTTACTGCCGACGCCGACACTCGACGCGCTGGAGCCAGCAGCCACGGGTGCCCAAACATGGGTCAACCTGTTATGTCGGTTCAAAAATGATGCTGCCGAACCTTTTACGCCAGCGGGGATCACCGCGTTGTTCGGCAATACCGCGCCGTTCATCAATCGTTATTGGCAAGAAGCATCCATGAATCAATACAGCGTCCCCAGCGTGACGACGACCAATTGGGCATCATTGCCCAAGACGCGCGCCGAATACATCGCCCTCGGCAGTCCCAACGTCTATCTGACGGCGCTGTTCGCCGATTGCACCGCCTTACATACCGCTTCGGTGACGTATAACAATTTTTACGGCATCAACATGTTCTTCAACAATCAACTCGACAATTCTTATTGGGGCGGGTCTTGCCAATTTGTCACCCTGCAAGGGATACAAAAGTGTTGGCGTGCGACGTGGCTACCCTACTATAATTCGACAGATTTGCACGCCTATGCCCACGAGATGGGGCACGCGCAAGGATTACCGCATTCCAACAACAGCGATGGCGACAGTAATCCTTACGATAGCCTCGTGGATGTCATGAGTGGACGCCCGTGCCTTATCTATGTCGCCGCGTATGGGTGCCAACAACCGCATCTCAACGCGGTTCATAAAGCCTTCCAAAACTGGATCGCCGCTGAACGCGATCTCGACATCACCACCACCAGTACCAACACGATCATCTTGGATCGGTCGTCCTTGCCCAACTCGCCCAATTACTATACCGCCAGCATCAGGACCACCAACCCCAATGTCTATTATGTGGTCGAAGCACGGCGCAACGACTTCACCAATTTTGATTCGACGCTCTATAGCTCCGGCGTGGTCATTTACGAAGTCAACCTCACCCGCAGCGAACCTGTCTGGCAATCAAATGCCGTCAGCGATGGCACCAGTGGCGATGGTCCCGGCGTGTTTCTCGTGGGGGAAACCTATCGCAATTTCGCCCAAAATTTCGCCGTACAGGTGAATAGCCAAACCACCAACGGCTATAATGTGACCATCACCAAAGGGCTGCTGGCTGACTCGCCCGATCTGGTCACTACGCTGCAAAACACGACGAGCGGCAACGGCAAAATTCTCTATACTGTGCGCGTCCAAAATACCGGTACGGTGCCTGTCACCAACGCGCTGCTGGCGATTGATAACCCTTCCAATTTGCACCTCAACAAATTCACAGGCACATCCGCTTGCACGCGCGTTTCGTATATCAACAGCACCACCTGTGCCATTGGCAATCTGGGCGCGGGGCAACAAATGGAGTTCATGCTCGACTTCCGTCCGACCAACAGCGCCAGCGCCACCCTGCGCCCGGTCGCAGTCTCTAATGAGATTGAAACCAATAGTACGAATAACCGCCTGAGCCTGACGACGCCGATTGTCACACCGCTGCCGGATCTGTTCCTCAATTTGACGGCGAATAAATCCCCAAGCGCCGCTCTTAACGAACAAATCACCTACACCCTGCGGGCACAAAATGCGGGGGGCGTCTCGGGTTCCAGCGTCACACTGACCTTTGCCTTACCCGCTGGACTAAGCTACGGCGGATTCGGATGGAATTATTATGGCTTTTTTAGCGGCGTTTCCTGTAGCTATAGCGCGCCCAATGTCACTTGCAGCATCGCCTCTTTTGGCAGCAGTTATAGCTTTGGGGATTATTTCGACCTCAATGTCTATGCGACTGGCACCAGCAACGGCATCAAAATCGTCGCCGCCAACGCGACGCTGAGCGGTACCGACGCCACCCCTGCCGACAACGCCACCAGTCTGCCGATTTACATCGGGGTGACGGGCACCGTCACGGGACATGTTGACCTATCGCGCGCGGTAGCAGCACCCACCGCAGCCTATGCCGAAACCGTCACCGTCACAATCAGCGATGGCGCGAGTGGCATTCAACTCATCAGTGGCGACATCACCACTGACACCAGCGGCAACTTCACCCAAGTTGGCGTGCCACCGGGCAATTCCAAAATTCGCGTGAAGAGCAGTTCAACCTTAAGCGTGGTTTGGACGGGCACAATCACAGCGGGGACGAACACAATCGACTTCGGGCTACTGCGCGAAGGTGACGCCGACAACAACAACCTCGTCAACATCACCGACTTCTCCTTGCTGGCGACCTCATTCGGCAAGATCAGCACGGACGTCGGCTTTGACGGACGCACCGACTTTAATGCCGACGGTCTCGTCAATATCACCGATTTCTCGCTCTTGGCGACCCATTTCGGTCAAACGGGGCAAAACTGATCTTCGCGGGCTTGTAACACTAGGGAAGTGGCGGGGCATAAGCACCCATGTCCCGCCACCCTAGTTATGATGTTAGTCTTTCTTTTCCGAGTAACTACACACCCCTCACCCTAAATCCCTCTCCCGCAAGGGGCGAGGGACTTTCTACCGCGTTTCTCCCCTCAGCCTCTTGTGGGAGAAGGGGTCGGGGGATGAGGAGTAGCTGTGTAGTTACTTTTCCGAATATCCCACGCGGGTATTGTTCGGGACGATCTTGTCGGCGAACTGCACGAAGTCTTCGATGCGCAAATCTGTCCCCAAAATACAAGCGCTACCCACCGAGAAACCCGGCGGAACATGTGAATTCTTACCCACACAGGTAATCGCCAAATCGCCCACGTCGGACATACTGCCGATATGCGCATGATGCCCGATCACGCTAATCTTGTCGAGGATACAGCGTTCGACCACAGCGTCGGCTTCGATATAGGCGTCCGTCAGCACCACTGACTCGCGGATGACGGCATTGGGTCCCACAAACACCCCCGGCGACAAAATCGAGCGTTCGACCACTGCCCCCGGCATGACAACAGTGCCGTCAGACAACAAGCTATCCACCACAGTGGCACCCTTATGCACGAGTACCGGCGGGCGCTCTTCGCTTTTGGTGTGGATGATCCAGGTACGATCATTTAAATTGATCGATGGCGGGCTTGCCAACAAATCCATGTGGGCTTCCCAATAGGCTTCCACCGTACCGACATCGATCCAGTACCCACCATAGGGAAAGGCAAACACCCGCATTCCGGCTTCGACCATACCCGGAAGGATATTCTTGCCAAAATCATGGGAGCTGTCGTTCTGCATCCGATCTTCTTCTAGCAAGCGTTCCAAGACCGAATACGAGAACACATACACACCCATGTTCGCCAACGTGCCGGGCGGATTCTTCGGTTTTTCGATGAACGAGCGCACACTCAAATCTTCATGAACATCGACAATGCCATACCGACTGGCTTCATCCAAGGGCACGTTGATAGTGCAGATGGTGGCGTCGGCGTTTTTCTGGCGGTGATAATCGATGACGACCTCATAATCCATCTCATAAATGTGATCCCCGCTGAGGATCAGCACATATTCTGGGCGTCCGCGCCGGACAAAATTCAAATTTTGGGCGACCGCATCCGCCGTCCCCACGTACCAATCGGTATCATTACGCCCGCGATACGGTTGCAGGATTTGCACGCCCCCCGTGAACGAGCGATCCAAGTCCCACGGACGCCCACGCTCGATATGATCATTCAAGCTGTGGGGGCGATATTGGGTCAAGATCAAGACATCAAAAATATTGGAATTCACGCAATTGCTCAAAGTAAAGTCAATAATGCGATATTTTCCCGCAAACGGTACCGCCGGCTTCGCGCGCTTTGCTGTCAAGGTGCGCAACCGGGTGCCTTCGCCGCCAGCCAAAATGACCGCTTTCACTTTCGCCATGAATCGATCTCCTTATGATGAGTACCACGAATTGTCTTGATGTGTATCGACCACAAACACGTCTTGTAGGGGCACGCTCTAGGATTCTGTTGAAAAAGTCGGACACCCCGTTGGATGTCCCTACAAACCACGCCATCGTAGGGACGCGCAACGGCATTTTGTTGAAAAACACGGGCAACCACATTGGGTTGCCCCTACGAGACCCGCTGTTGTAGGGGCGACCCAATATGATCGCCGATTCAAACCTTTTTTCAACAGATTCCTCTAGCGCCCCGGCACGTTCAAGCGCCCCCTTACTATAACCTTGATTGGCATTTTCCACATCATTGAAGTTGAAGATTTTTCCGGCGGACGTACCGAAAATGGACGACTAGTCGCCCTGATGTCGCCGCCGCGCTTCCTCGTAATGACGGATGTATTCGCGGGCGCTGGTATCCCACGAAAAATCTTGGCGCATCGCCCGTTCTTGCATCCGTTCCCATGCGTCTTTGCGCTCACGGAAGGTGCGCGCTGCCCAGCGGAGCGTGCCCAAAACCGCTTCCGGTTGTTGCCACTGAAACACAAAACCCGTGCCGACTTCGGCGTCGCCATCGTCATAATTGGCAACAGTATCCGCCAAGCCCCCCGTTTCGCGCACCAAAGGCAGCGACCCGTAGCGCATCGCGATCATCTGTCCCACGCCGCACGGCTCAAAATGGCTCGGCATCAAGAAGATGTCAGACCCACCATAGATGCGTTGTGCCACTGCCGCGTTATAGCCCACAAACGTCCGCGCCTTGCCATAAAAGTCATTGCCCAATGCCGCCATCTGATCGTTAAAGCGGGGTTCGCCCGACCCCAAGCCGACAAACTGAACATCCGCCTCGCCCAACAATGCCCGGAGCGCCGGGAACGCTAAATCCAGCCCCTTTTGTTCCACCAAGCGCGACACCATGCCGATCAAAGGGACATCATCGCGCACCGGCAAGCCACACTCCGCCTGAAGTTGACGTTTGTTGGCGATACGCTGTTCGCGGAAGGTGTCAGCACTGAAATTGGCGACCAGCAGCGGATCGGTCGCGGGATCCCAGAGATCAATATCCATGCCATTGAGGATACCGTGCAAGTCCGGCAGCCGAGTCGCGATCAAGCTATCTAAGCCATATGCCGTGTAGGGGTATTGAATTTCCTGTGCATAGCGCGGGCTGACAGTCGTCACGATATCACTATATGAAATCGCCATCGCCAACATGTTATCGCCCAAATTGCGCGCTTGCAGTTGCGGATGATTGCGCCCTGCGACCCCATATTCCCACATCCAACCGCCGGAGTATTCACCCTGATATTGCATATTGTGAATCGACAAGACGACGCCCACTTTACGCCAATCAGGGTCAAACAAACGGCGATTATCGACCAAAAACGGGATCGCCCCCGCGTGCCAGTCATGGACGTGCAAGACATCGGGCATAAATTTAGTGCGTTCGCGCAAGTGATACACCGCATCCAGCACCGCCAGATCGAAGAAGATGAAACGCGGCATATCGCCGTCCCAATCGCTGTACACGGTTTGCTCTTGCCCGAAAAACGGCAGCGCCCGCAACAGATAGATGGGCACGCCGTCATGTTCGGTCATGAAAATATCGATATGGGTGGTACCCCGTCGATTGGTGTGTTCAAAGCTAAAAAAGTAGTGAATATTGAAGCGTGCCGGATCGATGAAGCCATAAAAGGGCATCAACACGCGCGCATCCACACCCAACTGACTCAGCGCCTTCGGCAAAGAACCAACGACATCCGCCAAACCGCCCACTTTCGCAAACGGATCAGCTTCGGTACTGATGAACAAAACATTCATAGGTATTTCTCCTTCAGGGTGAGAGACGACGTCTTCGTCAGCTTTTAAGAGGTCGATCCGTTTTCGGCGGTGTCCGCAGCACGGGATCGAAACCAACGAAAATCAATATCCTCGAAGACGTGATCCAGCTGATAAAACTCGCGCGCGGCGATGAGATTAGGCGTCCCGGCATCGAGTCCATCGGCAAAAAACTCAAAACGTTGAACATGCTCCGTAAAGCGCCGGATGGCGAACACCCGCGCTTCGTTGGTGGAGATCAACAATTGCCAATCCCCGCTTTGCAACAACAGTAATTCCCGCGCTGTTTGCGCCAAAACGATGCTTTCCAGTTCCGTCGGTTGCTCAAAACGATCCGCCAAAGCTTCCATGCGCGCACTGCACGTTTGGATGACATCCCACATCCAACGAGTATCGGTATTGTTCCAGTTAAAATGGCGTCCGCCTACCCCCCAAGAGCTTTCATAAGGGATGAGGGCTTGGGACGGCGGCAGTTGTGCCACCAAAGCACTCGTGGTTTTGAGGTCGATGTTGCCGTTGTAATGCAAATGACGCAGCATCATGCCCATCCATTGAATCCCCTCATACCAACGCCAACCAAACAACTCGGTCGGAAAACTGACCATCACCAACCCATTGGTGCCGGTATGGGTCTGATGATTGCGCAGCAGGTCACCGATCAAATGGGCAAAATTTTCGGCATGTTGTTCGATTTTATACGCCGCCCAATCGGGATAATAATAATCTTTTTGATCCAAGGGGACATTTTTGCCCGTCACCCGCCAATAGCGCAAACGGCTCATCCCTGATTTACGATGATAATCACGATAATCAAAATCGCCGGGATACCCCAACACATTGCTCCACACTTGATAGCTGGCGCTATGGTTACGCCCCAACACCGCGACGCCACTTTCGCCCACCGTATAAGGGGATAAAGTCGAAAACTCACGCGCGGCTTCATCGAATTTCTGATCAATCGTGTATTGTCGTTTGACGGCACCATACCCGCCGAAAATATCACCCGTCGCCGCGCCGCTCGCTTCCCCACCCGTGATGGCGTGCCCCTCGACAAAAAAGACTTGGATACCTTCTTCCGCTAAAATCGCTTCCAAGCCGGGGCGGTAGCCATGTTCTGGCAACCAAAAGCTACGCGGTGCCTGCCCAAACAACCGGTTGTAGGTGGCAATCCCAGCCCGAATCTGTGCCCGCACACTGCTTTCACTACGCAATAACGGTAGATACGCAGAGGTGGCGGCGCTGGCGGCAATTTCGATCACCCCAGCGGCTTGCAGTTCGCTCAATGCCGCGATCACGTTACTTTGCAAACGCCCGCGCAAAAATTGGCGCGTCGCTTCAAAACCGTCGCGCTGCATCACAGCTAAGAAGCGCAAATGCTCGTTGAAGGCTTCCCCCTCATAATGGGCGATATCCAGTTCAGCAGCGCGCACTCTGTCGGCAACGAATTCGTCAAAGTGCAGAAAACAGCCTGCCTCGGCGATTTGTTCCAACAACACCGGCGACAGCGACAACGTGATCGGGCTGCTGATCTGTTCATCGCGCAGCCCGTACAACATCTCGATCAGCGGCAGTAAGCTATACAACAATGACTCATGGAGCCAAATTTCACCACGAAAATAACGCATCCGAACATAGGGGATATGCCCATGGAGAACGAGTGCGAACGCGCCAGTTGAGGACAAGATACAACTCCTTGTTAGACATCTTACAACACGGCGAAGGACTGCGCCGCCTTCATCAATGCGGACAGTCACAAGATACCCCGAATTGTAACGCCCTGCGTGACCATGACGCAAACAGCAAAATGGCGCGCAATCCTGCGGTCGGCAGACCATAGAGAAGGTTTGAAGGCGATTTGGCGCTATTGCCCTAATGCGCGGGCACTTTCAATTTGACAATTTGGCTCCACAGGTTAAAATTCTAACGATTGGTTCTTAATACCAATGTTCGTTTCAATTGTACATAATTTACTATCACTTGAGAGGTTTTGAGCCATGAAAATTTCCTTGCGGAAAGTTTTGTTGAGCGCAGCAGCGCTGTCACTCGCCACCGTCCTCGGTCTCCAAACGACGGTCGCCCAAGATGTCACCCCGATTGATATCGGCGTCGCCGTCGCCCAAACCAGCAATGTCGCCCTGCTCGGTCAAGAACAAGTCATCGGTGCCCAACTTGCCGAACAATTCTTCAATGATCGCGGCGGCGTCAATGGTCGCCCCATTCGGATCATCTTGCAAGACACGGCGGGCGATGAAGCCGGCGCGATCAACGCCTTCCAAACGTTGATCAGCGCCAATGTCGTTGGTATCGTGGGACCCACCTTGTCGCAACAAGCATTCTCGGCAGATCCATTGGCGGAACAAGCGGGTGTGCCCGTCTTGGCACCCAGCAACACCGCGCGCGGCATCCCCCAAATTGGTGAATTTATCGCGCGTGTCAGCGCCCCTGTCGCGGTGGTTGCCCCCAATGCCGTTGATGCTGCCCTCGAGATCGATCCTGCCATCACCACTGTCGGCGTGTTCTATGCGCAAAACGACGCCTTCGCCACCAGCGAAACCGGCACCTTCCAAGAAACTGTGACCGCGCGCGGTTTGACCTTATTGCCCGTCCAAACCTTCCAGACCACCGACACCGACTTCAGCGCCCAAATCACCAACATCCTGCCCAGCAATCCCCAACTGGTGATCGTCTCTGGGTTGGCTGCCGACGGCGGCAACCTGATCAAGCAACTGCGTGAACTCGGTTATCAGGGTCTCATCATCGGCGGCAATGGGCTAAACACCGCCAACGTCTTCCCTGTCTGCCAAGCCTTGTGCGACGGCATCATCATCGCTCAGGCATACAGCTACAATGCCGATACCGAGATCAACCGCGCTTTTGTGGAGGCATACACCGCTCTTCAATCCAAGAACCCGCCCCAATTCAGCGCGCAAGCCTTCACCGGTGTGCAAGTGTTCGTCGAAGCCCTCATCCGCTTGGACAACGTCATCCCGCTGGAAAACCTTGATTTGGCGCAACAACGGGCGCTCTTGAACAACTTCATCTTGACCGGTTTATATGACACCCCACTGGGCACGATTTCGTTCACCCGCGAAGGCGAGATCATCCAAAGCACCTACTATGTCGCCCAAATCGACATGGCGGACGATGGACAAAGCGGCGCATTCACGTTCATCCGCTAGACCCACCCACGATCAAAACAAGCAGAGGGGCACGTCTTCAAAGAGGTGCCCTTCTGCATTCTTAAACAAAATTATCTTGTGGAGGATTTTTAATGCTCGCACAACAACTCGCCAATGGGTTGGCAATTGGCAGTGTCTATGTCATTTTTGCGCTCGGCTATACCCTTATTTTTTCCGTCCTCGGCATCATCAATTTCGCGCATGGTGCTATTTTCACGCTTGGTGCTTATTTCACCTTCATGCTTATGGGGCAGCAATTTGGCTTTAACGGTTTGCTGGCACAAACCAAATTGCCGTTTGGCTTGCCCTTTTGGGTGGCGATGTTCGTCAGCGCCATCTTATCGGGGTTGGTCGGCGTCGTCTTGGAGCGGATCATCTTTCGTCCTCTGCGGGCGCGCAAAGCCGACCCCCTCTTAACACTGGTCTCGAGCTTGGGCTTGGCAGTCGCTATGGTCAACATTATTCAGTATTTGGTCGGTGCCGAAACCTACAGCTATCCCAGCGGTGTCGCCCTGCCCGGTGCCCCTGCCGCTGTCAATTTTGGCAGCCCCGAAGCGCCGATCATCATCCGCACGTCGCAAATTATCATCATTGTAGTGTCGTTCATCATCCTGATCGCGCTCACACTGTTCATCAACAATACCAAAACCGGACGCGCCCTGCGCGCCGTTGCCGAAGACGCCACCACCTCCAGCTTAATGGGCGTCAACACCGACCGCCTCATCCGCCTGACCTTCTTCCTCAGCGGTTTTGTGGGCGGCATTGCGGGCACGCTCGTCGGGCTAAACGTGGGCATCACCGGACCCTATTTAGGGATCGCCTTCGGCTTAAAGGGTCTCGCCGTGATCGTCTTGGGGGGCTTAGGCAGCGTCCCCGGCGCGGTTGTGGGCGGCTTGGTGATCGGGCTGGCAGAGGCACTGGTGCCGTCGTCGCTGGTCAGTTATCGTGATGCCGTCGCGTTTGCGATCTTGTTCATCGTCTTACTCATCCGTCCGCAGGGGCTGCTCGGTCGCCGTCTCATTCAGAAGGTGTAGTTCGTGGATCAATTTATCAATACCTATGGCTTTCTGATCGTCAGTCTCGTCATCCAAGCGACGTTGGCGCTCTCCCTGTATTTCCCGCTCATGGCGGGGCAATTGTCGCTGGCGACACCCGGTTTTTACGCCATTGGGGGTTATGTCGCGGCGGTGCTATCCACCCAAAATTTTATGCCCGTTGCTGGGTCTACCTTCCCCGAACCGTTACAAGGTTTTGTGCTGTGGCTGGCGACGGTGTTCCCCAAAGTTGCCCAAGGCGACGCCTACCCGATCCACCTTGTCTTGGTCGAAATGGCGGTCGGTGGTATTTTGTGCGGCTTGCTGGCGATTATTGTGGGCTTGCCCGCCTTACGGTTGCGGGGCATTTATCTCGCCATCGCCACTATCGCCTTTGTGGAGATCGTGCGCGTGCTGTCGCTCAATTTCCCGATCACGGGCGGCTCGATTGGCATCTTTGGCATCCCCCAACCCTTCCCGACTAAATTTGAATTCGCATGGATTGCTGTGCCTTTGCTGGTCTTCGTGGCATGGTTCGCCTATCGACTGGAACATGCCCGCGTGGGGCGTGCCTTCATTGCCCTGCGCGAAGATGAACTAGCGGCAGCGGCGATGGGCATCAACCCGACGTTTCACAAAGTCATGGCGTTCACGTTGGGGGCGATCATCGCCGGAGCATGTGGGGCGCTAGGGGCACATTTCTTAAATACGTGGAATGCCCGACAAGGCACCTTCGACGCCAGCATCTTGATCCTCGCCTACGTGATCATCGGCGGGTCGCGCACATGGTTGGGTCCTATCATCGGGGCTTTCTTGCTGACGGCGTTACCCGAAGTGCTGCGCGGGGTCTCGGATATTCAGGGCTTGCCCGCGTTTTTGCGACAGTTCCTCAAAGATGGGCGCTTGATCATCTTCGGCTTACTCATTGCTTTCGGCACCTTGTTCTTCCCGCAAGGCTTGATCACGCCCCAGTTGTTCAAACGCTGGCGACGTAACCCGTCCCCTCCGGCGAGCGCGCCCCCGGTCACGGAGGCAGCACGATGACGAATGCCGCCCCAGAAATTCTGGCTGTGCAAGGACTCACCCGCGCCTTTGGCGGCTTAATCGCCGTCAACAAAGTGTCGTTCAGCGTGCATCCGCGCGAAATTTTCGGGCTGATCGGTCCCAACGGCGCGGGCAAAACCACCCTCTTTAATCTGATCACAGGGCTGACGCCTCCATCAGGCGGTGAGTTGTACTTCAAAGGCAACAAAATCACCGGCACCCCCCCGCACCAGATCGCGCGCTTGGGCATGGGGCGCACCTTCCAAAATATTCGTTTATTCGCCAATCTGACCGCGCTCGAAAATGTCATGGTCGCCCAACACATCCACACCCGCAGCAATATCCTCAGCGGTGTCCTCGGTCTGCCCCGTGCGCGCAAGGAACAAAAGCAAGTCCGCGAGAAGGCGTTTCATCTTTTGGAGATGGTCAACTTGGCGGATCGCGCAAGTACCGAGGCGCGCAATTTTCCCTATGGCGACCAACGCCGTTTAGAGATCGCCCGCGCCTTGGCGTTGCAGCCGGAACTGCTATTGTTGGATGAGCCAGCAGCGGGCATGAATCAAAACGAAAAAGCCAGCTTGAGCGACTTCATCCGCCAGATTCACAAGCAATTTGACCTCGCGATTTTGCTGATCGAGCATCACGTCCCGACGGTCATGGGCTTGTGTGACCGGATCGCCGTCTTAAACTTTGGACAGTTGATCGCGCTGGGCAACCCTGCCGAAGTCCAAAACAATCCCGCCGTGATCGAAGCCTACCTAGGGGATGATGACGAATGAGCGAACAGCCCATCCTAGAGATCAACAATCTCACCGTCCATTACGGCGCGATTCAAGCGTTGAAAGAGGTTCATCTCGTCATCAATGAGGGCGAAGTCGTTACGCTGATCGGTGCCAACGGCGCGGGCAAAAGCACCACCCTGCGCACGATTTCGAGCTTGCTGACGCCGCGTAGTGGCACCGTTCGTTTTCAGGGGCACGATATCCTCAAACTGCGCCCCGATGAAGTCGTGCGCGCGGGCATCGCCCATGTGCCCGAAGGTCGGCGCGTCCTTGCCCGTTTGACCGTCGAGGACAACCTGTTGCTCGGTGCCTTCACCCGTAGCGACAATGCCGCCATCGCCCGTGACCTACAAGCGCAATTTGTGCGCTTCCCACGTTTGCTGGAACGACGCAAACAGGTGGCGGGCACGCTAAGCGGGGGCGAACAGCAAATGTTGGCACTGGCGCGCGCCTTGATGAGCCGCCCCCGTTTGCTGCTGCTGGACGAGCCGAGCCTCGGTTTGGCACCGATTATCGTGCGCGAGATTTTCGGCATTATCCGCGAACTGAGTCAAGCGGGCATGACGATTTTATTGGTGGAGCAGAACGCGACGCTGGCGCTCAAAAACTCGGCGCGAGGCTATGTGTTGGAAGCGGGGCAAATCACACTTGAAGGGTTGGCGTCGGCACTGGTGAACGATGACCGTGTGCGGCGGGCATATTTGGGGTGAAGCATACACGCTCCGTATAAGGTTTGGGCAAGATCAATGCCTATAATTTAGGTAGGGACGCGCCACCAACAGCGTCCCCCTGCACGCTTGCCTACACACAAAAGGTGAAACACGATGCCACTGCCCACACTCGCTGATTTGCACACATGGAACACCAGCATCACGGCGCTCCATCAAGTGGCGTATCTCATCGGACGGCTGCAAGCCAGCGCCATCGAGCCGCGTCCGAATGCGCTCCATCTCGCCCTGTTGCCCCAAAGTTATGGGCTGTCCTCGGTGGATTTTCCCGATGGCGGTCAGCTTCAACTCCATTTTGGGGTGGGCGAGATGCGCTATCATGCCCCAAACGGGTTTCTCTCCATCGCTAAACTTGCCGAACACACCCAAGCTTCGCTATTCGCCATGTTTAGCGACCTGATGAAGCTGACCGAGGTGCGCCACGCCGATAAACTGCAAGGCACCGATGCGCTCATTTTGGATGCTGCGACGGCGGAGGGCTATGCCCAAGCGCAGTACGCTGCCTTCACGGGGATCGCCCGTTTTCGGGCACGGCTACGAGGCACTTTGTCGCCTATCGTGATCTTCCCCGAACACTTCGATATCTCGACCCTGATTTTTGGCGAGGGCAACCGTGATCTTGATGAATCGGGCGCACACCTCAATATCGGATTTGCGCCCTTCACCCTCGGTCAGTACGAGCGCCCCTATTTGTACGCCTATGCCCATCCCTATCCAGCCGACTATGCCTATCCCGCGCCACCTGCACCCGCCTTCTGGAACCGCGACGGCTGGACGGGCATCGTCACGCATTATGATGATATCGCCCGCCAACCCGATCCGGCACAGTTCATCGAGACAACGTGTATGGCGATGGTCGAGCTTTTGCTACCCTTGGTGAAATGATAGGTTCCGATTTTTGGTGGGGCGCAATGCGCCTTGTGCCCCACCATAATTACCGCCCCGCGCTGACTCGTTCTCGATAGGTTTCTGCGATGTCGGCATCCGCCACGATATCACCGCCCCGCACCGTCGCGCCGATGACGATGGCTGCCGTCACCAACACGATATTCTTGATGATGTACTGCCCTTCGAGCGTGGGGGCGATCAAGAAGCGCGTCCATGTTTCTTCTGGGAACAAGAACAGCGGCGTGATCGTGCCCGCCATTTGCAACGCCAACAATGCCAATGTCGCCCGCATGAAGGTTCCGCTGATCAACCCTACGCCAATCAGCACTTCCCATGCCGCCAACACCGGTAGGGAAATAGGCGCTTGCACGATCCCAAACGTCAAGGTGTCGATAGTGCGGGTGGCGAGGTCTTGCGCCGGGCTGGTGTCTGGAAAGAATTTGAGAACGCCGAACCAGAAAAAGACGATGCCCACGCTGATGCGTAATAAGGTGATGCCATGTCGTGCCATCCAGTCGGTGATGTGCTTATCAATTTGTGAGAATGCGGGCTTCATAACGGTATCGCTCCTCGATCCTGTGTTATCGTTGAGAGGATGGCAGTGGTCATCCTGAAGGCGTTTTATTTGTGAATTTCTTCACATTATCATGCTGAAAGGTTAAGTAAAAGTGTAATCATTCATGAGTACCAGATGAATGTGAATTTTTTCACGAGGAGGCAAGGGCAATGCGTAAGTATGTGGTGGTAGTGATGATCATGCTGATCTTGATGGGCATTTTGGCGGTCTTGGCGATTAACCGCGCGCTTGCGCCGGGGGTGTGAGAAAAAGGATAAATTTATAAACACATTTGTCTTAAACATAGGATTATCGTTTCACCTATGGTATTCTTTGCGCTGACATATTTCAGACTGAAAACGTAGCTACACAGCTACCCCTCATCCCCCGACCCCTTCTCCCAGCCGCTTCGCTTTTGGAGAAGGGGAGAAACGCGGTAGAAAGTCCCTCGCCCCGCCGCTTCGCTTATGGAGAGGGATTGCCGCTTCGCTTTGGGTGAGGGGTGT
>JBBRTY010000005.1:0-60350 GCA_038248285.1 Aggregatilineales bacterium | reverse complement strand
TTAGGTGTCCGCAACGGAGATTGTTGTAGGGGCGGATTAGGCGCTTGTCAAATGTTATCAACTCACATTGTCCCCGCGCCGAATATCCGCCCGTTGAAACCCCACATTTCCCCCGGTACCATAACGAGCATATTTTGCACTAAAGTGAAATGCACCCATTTCATTGGGGTGCATTTCACTTTAGTGGGAGGGCAGATCGGAGGAGATAAGAGGCAAAGACGATCTTCATAGATCGCCCCTGCCCCAATACCCATTTCAATCAAGCGTCGTCTTGCTCGATCGCCGCCTGTGTCACCCTGATCACATCGTCTAAGGTTGACCCACGCGCTGCCATCAACCGCCCAAACCGTTTCTGAAATTGCATCGTCGCATACATGGTAAATTCGTCGATCTGCAATCCAAACGGCACTGGATCGTACAGCGCGAACACGTCGGTGATCACCCCCAACGTAGGGAATAGTAATTCGTTCATGGTGGTTTCGGCGACCTCCCATAAATCGGGATGTTCCGAGATCAAGCGCGAGATCAAATAGATACCATAAGCGATATGCCGTGACTCGTCTTGTTTGAGCAAAGTAATCCCTTGCAACGTCCCCGGCATCAGGTTATTGCGCTCTAGCATCGTCTTATAGGCGTGATAGCCCGTCTCTGCCAGCACACCCTCGACAATCATGTTATAGGTCACCGAAGCGATAATCTGCGCGCGCGGGGAGGGATCATCCAACAAGCGGTTCAACGCATTCGGCAATGCTTGATACAAAATACTTTCATAATTGGCGGTGTTGTAGTGGCTGAGATCAGTTTGAACGTGTGCCACCTCATCCAAGAAGCGCCGAAAGAAATCGGTATGTTTCGCTTCTTCCCACAAAAATGTGGTGAGGAACATTTCCTCTTCGATGCGTCCTTCACGGGCGATAGTCATGATCAAGGGCAGTAGATCAACCGTAACAGCTTCTTCACCCCCTTGAAACATCGCTGTCAGGCGCAAAATGACATCGCGTTCTTCATCGGTAATCCGTTGCCAGTCGGCAACATCTCTGGTGAAATCAAGATCGGATGGGTTCCAAATCCCGTAGCGTTTCGCTTTTTCAAACAAGCGCATGGGCGGCGTATCGCGGCGCAACCCGCGTGTGATGGTCGCCAGTTGTTGATGAGGTTTTTGAGGGGTTGAGGTCATGAATTTTAATCACCATTTTCTCATATTCTATCCCCTCAGTATACCGCATTTTGGCATCTGCAAGACCGTGTTGTTAACGCTTAAATCATGCTATAATACAGAACTAGTGTTCGTTCACCATAGGACGATACAATGCCTCCATTTGAGCTGGTTTCAGACTTCCAACCCACCGGCGACCAACCCACTGCCATCACCGAACTGGTCAAGGGCATCCACGACGATAAGCGTGGACAAATTTTGCTCGGCGCGACCGGTACCGGCAAAACCTTCACCATCGCCCATGTCATTCAACAAACCCAACGTCCGAGCCTGATCTTGGCGCATAATAAAACGTTGGCAGCGCAGTTGTATGCCGAGTTCAAAGAGTTCTTCCCACGCAATGCTGTCGAGTATTACGTCAGCTACTATGATTATTACCAACCGGAGTCCTACGTCGCGAGGTATGATCTGTTCATCGAAAAACAAACCGACATCAATGCCGAAATCGAGCGCTTACGTATCGCCACCAAAGCCGCTCTGATCTCGCGCAAAGATGTGATCATCGTCGCCTCGGTCTCATGTATCTATGGCAGCGGCGACCCAGTGACGTGGGGTAAATCGATCCTCGAAGTGCGCAAAGGGGATGAAGTCCGCCGCGAAGCGATGTTGCGACGCTTGGTACAACTGCAATACACGCGCAACGATGTCGATCTCGCCCCTGGCACCTTCCGCGCGCGGGGCGATGTCTTAGAGATTTATCCATCCTATTCGCAAACCGCCTATCGCGTCACCTTGTTTGGCGACGAGATCGAGCGCGTTGTCGAGTTTGATCCGCTCACGGGGGAACTTTTAAGTGCGCACGAGGTGGTCGTGTTCTTCCCATCGGCACAATTCATGGCGGATGAGGAAAAGCTTAAAGAAGCGATTCGAGATATTGAATCCGAACTCGAACGGCAAATCCGATTGTTCAAAGATCAAGGCAAACTGGTCGAAGCACAACGAATCGAACAGCGCGTCCGCTATGATCTAGAGATGCTTAAAGAAATGGGATCCACCCCCGGCATCGAGAATTACTCCCGCCATCTGGATCAACGCGCCCCCGGCACTGCCCCATGGACCCTGCTGGATTACTTTCCAAAAGACTATCTGATGGTGATCGATGAAAGCCACATGACGATCCCGCAGTTGAACGGCATGTATAACGGTGACCGGACTCGTAAAAGCACCCTTGTCGAATATGGCTTCCGTTTGCCCAGCGCAATGGATAACCGCCCGTTGAAGTTCGAAGAATTTAACGAGCGTACCGGTTTCATCATCTACACCACCGCCACGCCGGGACCTTACGAACGCCGAGTCGCCGACAAAATTGTCGAACAGATCATCCGCCCGACGGGCATTGTTGATCCGCAAGTGATCGTCCGCCCGAGTAAAGGGCAAATCGAAGACTTGCTGCAAGAGATCGCCGCCCGCGTAAAAGCGGGACAACGGTCACTTGTCACGACCTTCACCCAACGCATGGCGGAAGAACTGGCGGGCTACATCAACGAGACGGGAATCAAGGCACAATATCTCCACGCTGAGATTCAGACCCTAGAGCGTGTCGAAATCCTGCGTGATCTCCGTCTCGGTGTGTACGATGTGATCGTCGGCATCAACCTTCTGCGTGAAGGGATTGACTTACCCGAAGTATCGCTGGTACTTATCTTGGATGCGGACAAAGAAGGCTTCTTGCGTTCCGAGCAAGCCCTTATCCAAAACATCGGGCGTGCCGCCCGTCACATTGACGGCACCGTTATCCTGTATGCGGATACGATGACAAATTCGATGAAACGCGCGATTGACGAAACGGATCGTCGCCGTGCCATCCAAGTGGCATACAACGAGTTCCACGGCATCACCCCCAAGAGCATCATTAAGCAAATCCGTGACCTTACCGACCGTGTGCGCGGCGTGGTCGGCAATGCCGACGGCATGACTGTGGATGCGAGTTCGATTTATGCCCTACCCAAAGATGAACTCCACCGCATGATCAAGGCGCTCGAATCGGAAATGAAGACAGCGGCGAAATCGCTCGAATTCGAGAAAGCGGCACTATTGCGCGATCAAATGGTGGAACTGAAACAGGTGTTGGCGGAAAAAGAGCCGGAGAATTTGCTGATCGATTGATCATCAATGCGGGGAAAGCATAGAGGCGCATTGTGGCTGCGCCCCTATGCCTTGATTTCGTCCTAAACGACAAACTGCCCATCTTTGTAAAACAATTCACCATCCACATGGATAGTGCTATCGACACGCATATCACAAATCATGTCCCAATGGACACTGCTTTTGTTCTTGCTGCCGGTATCGGGATACCCTGCGCCAATAGCGATATGCACCGTGCCGCCGATCTTCTCGTCGAACAAGATGCTGCCCGTAAAGGTGTTAATCCCAAAATTCGTGCCAATCGCGAATTCACCCAAATAGCGTGAACGGCTGTCAGCGTCCAATTTCGAGAACAACAACGCCTCATTCTTAGCGGCACTGGCTTGAACCACCTTGCCCTCTTCAAATTTCAGTTCGATACCTTCGACCGCCTGCCCTTGCACAATCGACGGATACGAAGCGCGATACCAACCCTTCACCGATTCTTCGACGGGTCCCGTGAAGATTTCGCCGTCGGGCATATTGCGTTCGCCACAAGCGTTCAAAAACACCCGCTCTTCAATCGACAGCTCGAGGTCAATATTGGGTCCCTGAAGCTTGACATGCTTCTTGCCCTTCAACCAGTCGATTTTCTTCTGTTGCATCGCGCCCAACGCCCGCCACTCGGCAACCCCATCGGCACGATCTGCAAAGGTGGCACCATAGACAAAGTCCTCGTATTCCTCAAGGCTCATGCCCGCTTCTTGCGCGCTGCCCTCGGTTGGAAACATCGTCCCTACCCATTTCATCGTGCCTTCAGCCGCGCGCCGCATTCGGGTATCTAACCATGCTCGACGTGCCGCTGCAATCTGCTGCATCCGCACGGGATCGATTTTGGAACTAGCGCGGGTATTGGGAAGCGCCCCACAACGGATATAGACATCCGCTTGATCGTAGTAGAGGGTCTGCGCCGGATCGACCCATGCCACTTGGTCATCATTGGCAAAGCGTGAAAATGACCGACTCATCGTCTCATCGGTCAACATCAAAGAAGGATTACCGCCCGCCTTGACCACTGCATCATACACTTCACGGATAAGGGGCAATGCCGCGACATCCCCCAAAATGCCCACCCACTCCCCCGGCTGCACGCTGGTGGAATAATTAACGAGGATATCTGCCAAACGTTGGATCCGAAGATCGCCCATATTCTAAAGCCTTTCTTATTTTGAGATTCTGAAAATCGCGTTGCGTATTCAATGACAATGCCCACAGCGGCGCTGATTTGCGCCGCTGTGGGCAGATAACACCGCAAATAATTAGACGAGTGAACGCGCCACTTCAAGCGCGCCATCAAAGTTGACTTCATTCCCGATCATCGGGACGTATTCGGCATAACAAACCACGTTAGCGCGATCCAGAACGATCACCCCACGCTGTAAAATCCGCAAAGCATCCACAAGGAAGCCATAAGAGGCACCAAAATTCACATCTCTGTGGTCGGATAGGGTTTCCACGGAAGTGATGCCTTCCGCGCCACACCAGCGCTGTTGGGCATAGGGCAAGTCGGCACTTACGGTCAAAATTACGATCTCGTCACTGACTTCCGTCGCCGCTTGGTTGAAGCGACGGGTTTGAGCGGAACACACGCGCGTATCTAGCGACGGCACCACACTGATAATTTTGATCTTGCCTTCATAGGACGCCAACGTGCGCGTCCCCCAATCGTTACCCGTCAGGCGAAAATCTGGCGCTGGATCACCCACTTTTAACATCGCGCCGCTGACTTCAAATTCGCGCGCGCCAATGAACATGCCGGGACGATTCATAGATTTTAAGACTCCTACTCACACCCTCAAATAACAGTACAATACATCCACTAGAAATTACGATAACGCCAGTGCCCACCCACCATTGTCCCCATCACTTGCAGCGACAACAACGCATCCGCGTCAACATGATAAGGGTCTTGATCCAAGACGACTATATCGGCGAGAAAGCCGGGTTTCAACTGTCCTAGGCGATCTTCGGTACCCGCCGCATACGCCGCCCCAATGGTATATGCCCGTACTGCTTCGTCAACGGTCAAGCGCGCTGATGGCGTCCACCCTTCGGCACCGGGGGAGCCGTCCACACGACGGCGCGTCACGGCAGCATGGATGCCGGGGAGGATGCCCAAAGTATCATAGGGGCAATCCGACCCAAAAGCGACCCGAACCCCACGATCCAGTTGCAAACGCGGGTTATACGCATATGCCGAACGTGCGCCCCAATAACGATCCGAAATTGGGTAGTCCGAAGTGGCATGGATCGGTTGCATGGAAGCGATGATATCGAGTTCCGCCAAACGATTCACATCATCTGGGTGGATAAGTTGCACATGTTCGATACGATGCCGTCGCGCATCGCGCGGGATACCCCTTGCCGCCTCTTGTGCCCGTACTGTCTCATAAACATCCAAAACATCCCGCACTGCCCGGTCGCCAATCGCGTGTACCGTCGCGGGAAAGCCCGCAGCACTCGCTCGGCTAACCAAATCCAGTATGGTCGCTTTTTCAGTCACCACCACGCCCACATTATCCGGTTCGCCTTCGTAGGGGGCGATCATCGCAGCAGTACGGGGACCGAGCGCGCCATCCGCAAAAATCTTCACACTGCCGATGCGCAACCAATTATCGCCAAACCCAAAACGCAACTGCATATGCAGCAACGATTCTAGGTATTCAGCGTTGATTTGTTTCAGGACGCGAAGTGCTAGTTTGCCCTGTTCACGCATGACTTGCAACGCTTGAAAACTATCTTGCCAGTCAAAATCATGAATGCCCGTCATGCCATGGGTCAACGCCAAATCTTGAGCGACCGTCATCTGGCGTGTTAAGGAGTCAACCGTGATCGGGGGGACATGCCGATTGATCAGATCAATCGCAGCCCACTCAAAGAAAATGCCCGTCGGCTCGCCCGCGTCATCCCGTTGGATCGCCCCACCGGGCGGATCCATCGTCGCAGCATCCACCCCTGCCAGTCGCAGGGCGAGACTATTCACCCAGACTGCATGACCACTTCGCGAACGCAACAGCACCGGATGATTCGGCGTCACAGCGTCTAAGTCCTGTGCCGTCGGAAAACGGGGATCATCCCATGCCCCTTGTGACCAGCCATAACCGATCACCCATTCGCCAGCAGTGACGGTCACCGCGCGCTCCGCGACTCGTTGGACTGCTTGGGCGCGGCTGGTCACATCATACAATTGAACTTGATGCAATGCTTCGGCAGTGCCCCGCCAATGAATGTGGGCGTCCACAAAACCGGGCAACACCGTCCGTCCTTCCAGATTATCGATGACCGTCCCCACCGAACCGAGCGAACGCATCTCGTCATCGTTCCCGTAAGCAACGATCCGTTCGCCCGCCAACGCCAACGCGCTCACCTGCGGGGTCGCGTCGTCCAGTGTGCGAATCCGCCCGTTTATCAGAATGTGATCGATGTTACCTGCCATTGGCTGCCTGAATGATGTCACGCAAGGTGACTTGAACTTCTTCGATACTGGGCGCGCTCAGCAAGCCCACCCGCGTGACCGATTTTGACGCCAACGCCGCCGCAATGCGCGTCGCAAGGCGAATATCGTAAGAGACCAAGGGCAAACTCGACAAGAGCGACGATGCGAAAACATCCCCCGCCCCAGTCGGGTCTAGCACATCGGCATCAGGGCTAGTGTAACTTTCATGGATGCCATCGTGAAAATAAGAACCGCCCTGCTCGGCGCGCGTCACAAACGTTTGACGGACATATCCCGCGATCCACAATTCCGCCCCAATAGGATCAACCGCATGGACGACATCTTCTTCGCTAAAAACAGCGATATTGAGCGCTCGCAAAAACGGGATATCCATCAGGGGCTTATACCGCACAATGCCGCTCTCGTCCCATTGGCGCATCCAGCCTTGCAATGTCCCCAAGATCGTGGAATTCGGAAACGCCTCCACAACATCATAAGCAATCTCATCGGCGATAGGCGCAAGATGCACCAAGACTGACTCCCGCAAGTCAGCGGGAATATCGTCCTTGTGAATTGTCTGCGCCCGTTGACGTACATACTGTGTGCGCCCGCTGCTAGTATAGATGTTTTCAAAAGTGGTGGTCGCGTCCGCAGGGATAACGCGGATATCCGCATACGGGCGTAATGCTTCGATCAACGGTTCATCTGCTTGCGCGCTGGTAACAACGGCGACCCGCCACCCAAAGGCAGCAGCACTACGAGCGGCATAGGATACCGTTCCACCCGCAATGCGCCCGTTCGGGGTTAAATCCGCCGTCAAGTGTCCTACCAATACATAATCTGCCGTCATATCTGAGACCCCAGCACAATCGTAACCTTACGTCCTGATCCCTCACCCATACTCCGAGTTGTCACATCCGTCCGTTCACGCAATGCCAAATGAATAATCCGCCGCTCATGGGGCGGCATGGGTTCTAAAGTGACGGTCTTCTGATTTTGCACCACATCGTCCGCTACGCGATTCGCCAACGCCCGCAAGGATGCCGCCCGTTTGCCTTTATAGCTATCGACATCCACAATCAACTCAGCTCGCCGTTGTAGTTCGCGGCTAGTGATCAAACGTGTTAGATATTGCAGTGACGCCAGTGTTTCCCCACGTCGTCCAACGAGCCGAGAAGCAAGGCGTGTCTCGACGATGTTCAAAACCCAAGGTGTAGGTTCGCCCTCTTGACTGGGGGGGGAACGCCGGATTTCGACTTGTGCGGGCAACGCCATGCGGCTCAAAAGTTCTTCGAGAACCACTTTACCCACTTGTGCCTCGTCATCCTGCTGATCCAGCGGCACGAGTTCTGCTTCGATGAACAAGGGTGCTTCTTCATCACTCACACCAAAATCAGCATGATCAAACGCATTGGAAACGATTGTTTCATCAACCTCATCGTTCTGACGATTACGGCGATTTCCCTGATCCGGACGATCCGCACGCGGTTTTGACGCATTGCGGTTTTGGTCAGTGCGGGCAGGACGATCATCATTTCGCCGTGCGGGGGATTGTCCCGAACGGGGCGTATTACCACTGTTCGGTTTCGCAGCGGGGGGGGGATTATTTGGATTTCCTCGCCGTTCGCCTGATCCCCCACGCGGTTCCGCTCGGCGTTCGGGTGGTTTTTCCGAAGAGCGGGTGGGCTGCGAACGAGGCGCAGAAGTTGGCGGTGATGCTGAAGGTGTCGGCGGTGGTGGCGGTGGTGGTGGTTCATACGCCGGCATCGGTGGACGCTGCATCGATAAACGCTTCAAACGAACCTTCGCCTCACGCGCGCCTGTTCCAAAAATGCCGCTAGAGGGTTCTTCCAAGACCTCGACGATCACCTCATAAGGTGCTGCGCCCAGTGCTTCTAACCCTTTCCTAATTGCGGCTTCAATAGTTTCGCCCGTCACCTCGACGGAATTATCTGAAGACATCGCCCCAATCCTTACCTAAAAGAAGGCAGACCCCAACGAGGTCTGCTCTGTGATTCCTAAAATTAATCTCAGGGCCGAAGTATAAGCACGAAAAACTACTTCGTCGTTTTATTGGGCTTCGGGGGCGCTTTTGTTTTCACACCCGCTTCAAGGGAATTTGGACGACTGCCATTGTTCCGACGAGGAGCGGCTCTGGAGTCTGTCGGGCGCACACTCGTCGTAATCGTCGCAGTTCTAGGGGTGATGGCAGGTTGCGCTGCTGCCGCACCGGGCAACAAATTACGGAAATTAGCTTTGCCCATCAACACTGACTGAATAATCCCGATGACATTCGAGGCGATGAAATAAATCGACAACCCGACCGAGAAGGAAATGGCGAAGAAACCATACATCACCGGCATGATCGTGCCCATTGTTTGCTGAGTTGCCGCCATTGGATTCGGCTTGCCATCATCGCTCGGCGCTACGGGCACCGTCGTCAACTTAAATTGCGCCCACGTCGTGACTACCACGAGAAAAATCAACGTTCCACCGATGATGGCACCGGTTGCAAAGTCCGGTGGTTGCGATAAATTCATCCCTAACCAACGATTTTCCAGCGGAATGACATCGCCTAAACCCGGCACCAGCAATCGACCAGAAAGATCGATGAGTGATAGCGGATTCGCCGACAGGGCATGAATGATCGATTGGTATAAGCCGATCAAAATCGGAAATTGAATCAACAACGGCAAACATCCCCCCAAGGGGTTGATGCCGTATTCGCGATACATACGCATCTGCTCTTGGGAGAGTTTTTCGCGGTCGTTTTTGTACTTCTCTTGCAGCTTCTTAAGTTCTGGTTGCAATTCTTGCATCACGCGCGCAGATTTCATCTGCTGCGCGGTCAAGGGATACGTCAGCAAGCGCACCATCGCCGTAAAGACGATGATTGCCAACACCATATCCTGATTGAAAATCGAATACAAGAAGGTCAAGACGGTGATAAATGGGTTGAGAATAAAATCCATCGCGCTTGCTCCTACTGTCCGTAAACCCAACGCCGTTCACCATCATCAAGGGTGAACGCGACGAGTAATTCTTCGCGAGCGAGGGTACTGACGACGACCATCGGTTCACTCAGGCTCGGCAATTGGCTTGGGTCTAGTAACAGCAAATCTGCTAAAACTTCCCCACGCATTTCCCGCTTGACCTGTTCTTCCCCTGTTTCTCGGCTGATCCAGTAGACAAACCGATCCCGAGAGCCAACGACCAGTGTATCTTCCAGAACAAGGGGGGTTGGGCGAATACCGCGCTGTGCAACTTGGCGCGACCAAAGTTCGGTAAAGCTCTGTCCAGTGTCGGTCAGGGCATAAACATAACCGCCGAGATCAGCCACATAAATCTGATTTTCGAGGACTGCCGGAGGTCCCCATAACCATTCTTTGGTCGCAAATTCGTACATAATCTCGCCATTGAGCGAAATCTTGAACAATTTCCGCCCGAAGCTACCCACATACAGGTATCCGTTGGCGAACACAGGCGTCGAAGCGACTGCCCCACCCAGATCTAAACGCCAAATTTCAGCGCCCGTTTCTGGATTGACCGCATATAAAAAGTGATCCATTGAGGGGACAACCAAAAGGCCCTCGGCTTCAAGCAACAACGGCGACGCCCAAACACCGCGTTCCGTCGAAAGTGTCCATACTGGATCGAGCGTGTCTTTGTCCAGCGCTGCCAACGTGGTATCGCTGAAAGGCACATAAAGCAAATTGCCGTTTAACACGGGACTGGCGACAACCCGTTTCGCAATATCGGTGCCTTCACCGTTGAGGATGCGCGCACTGGCTGCGTCCACCTCAAGAATACGATGTTCATGTGCTGTCAAAAGCAAGGTCTCAGCATCAGCTTGCACGGGACGGGTATAAAACGTTGTCGCAGTGCCGCCTTCAACTTGAACACGCCAAGTGCGCGCATTGCCTTGATCGTCTAAGCGCACATCGCCATCGGAGTCCCGCAGTTCGCTGGGAGAACCGTCAATGGGATCAATCAAAGAAACTTGATTGGCATAGGCGAACATGATTTGATTGGTGTCGCCATACAAACTGACAGACGCCCAACTTGCCTCAAGCGGCAAACCAGAACATCCCACGCCCACCAATAGCAGCGCGAGAACAAGAAAAAATAAGCGAAAACGAGCGGAACTAGCTCGACTAAACAAATGCGATCTCCTCACGGTCATGGGACGGGATCATACCCGCCGGGGTGAAATGGGTGACACCGCGCGATACGTCGCACCCCCATCCACCCACCTTTGATGACCCCGTATTTCTCGATTGCCTGATAGGTATAGACAGAACAAGTCGGTTCATAACGGCATGAGGGCGGAAGGATGGGCGAGATAAACTTCTTGTAGAAGCGAATAAGCGCTAACGCTACCGGTTTCACGAGGGTTCTCTTTTTACAATGTCTACAACTCTGCCCGACGAGTCAGATCAAGAACAATACGTTCGATTTGCGCGAAAGGTTGCTCGGCAATGCCGGAACGCGCGATGAAGACCATATCAAAACCGGGTTTCAAGGCGGGATGCCGCCGCCGCACAATATCACGAAGTTGACGTCGTATCCGATTGCGCACAACGGCATTGCCAAGTTGTTTGCTAACGATAAACCCGTATCGATTGTGCCCAAATTGATTGGGCGAGATACTCAACAACAATGAACGGTGCCGATGCGGCACACCGTCATTGCGCAATCTTTGAAAATCATCACGATGGCGCAGACGCCATTTCCGGCGGATCACCTGTCAATGCGCTTATGAAGCGAGCGCCCGTCAAAATGACGAACGCCCGCACTCAACAATTTAATGCGCGTTCCAGTTGATTTTTTTGACATGCACGGGTTGGACAGCAAGTGAATGCCGCCCCTTCAAACGACGGCGCTTCAGCACCGTGCGCCCATTATTCGTCAACATCCGCTCACGGAAACCATGAACGCGCTGACGCCGGCGAATTTTGGGCTGATAAGTACGCTTTGTGGACATATTCTCGTTTTTCCATTGTTCCGGTCGACTCACGAATGCTAAGTATACATAAACGAAAGGCGTAGGGTCAACCCACCGCCTTGGTTTTCGTCCGCTATAGACTTGCAATAGACCACGAAATCGTTATAATTTCACATGAAGTTTCAATCAGATCATCCTTTTGTTTTCTTGCGTTACCAACTGGTTTTCGATAAAACGTGCCGTGTAATACGCATTTTGGATGTTATACCAACGAAAATGGACAGCTTGAAACACCATCTCTTTGAAACTAACCAATTCCCAAAAGCAACCTTAAAGGATATGTGGCGCTATCCCTTCACCTGTTTTCGGCAGGGAGTGATGCCAATTTCGATGACTCTTTGGTATTCGTCCTCCATAGGGCGATGTTGCCAATGATCTATTCAAGGGAGGAAGTGCGCTGTCAACGATGACCCGATCATGGGCGCGCGGCTTTGAAGTGAGCGCAGAGGATGTAGACTATTTACAGGGATTACTGCTAGAACGTGAGATTCCCCTTTCGCTCGAAGAAATCGCGCTGATTCTCATCGAAAAGCGCCTTCAAGAGCAGCAATCAGCGTTTCAGGAACAATATCAGGGCGTCATCACCTATCGTCCAGCAGAATCGTATGAAGTCGGAGGGCGTGTCGCCTTCCCAAGTTTTGATTTTTCCGTCGCCGAGGTCGTAAGCCTCCGCAAAGGCAACAACCCAGATCTTGGGCAGTTCCAAGTGATCAAAGTGCGCTTCGAGGATGGACACGAACGCGAGTTCGCCGCCAATTTGCAATATGCCCATCCCTTGAACACCATCCCCGAAACTGCTAATACGCCGCCGAGTATCCGAACTCCTCAACAAATTCTACAAGCGGATCGAGATTTAATTTTTGCGCAAATCACCAAAGCGTTACAAGCCAGTGATGATCTCATTCGCTTGAGCGGCAATTGGTTTTCGCGCACGTTGATGATCGACATCAATGAGGGTTATTTGCATCTGGCTGAAGCGGTGCTAGACATGTACGCGGGCGGGGCCTTAACCACACCCCAAATCCTCAAAGATATTGGCGGCTTAGGTACTGGTTCTGATGCCTTGCAAGAGTTTTGTTTGAACAATGCCCTAAACGAAGACCCGCGTTTCGACGAAGTGGGTCCGCTCGATACGGTATTATGGTATTTACGCCGTTTGGAGCCTGCCGAGGTTCAAAAGACGCCCGACATCCTCCACTACAATGCCGCCCTCCCCTATGACAGCGACTCGTTGACCCCAGAACAAACTGCTCTTGAAATTGAAATCGATGATGAGTGGTCACCCGTCGAAGAATATTTAGATGAGCCGACCGAAGCTATAAACGCTGTTTCGCTTGTGTTACTGTACTCCCACCGCCGCGCGGGAACGCTGCCGTTGTCTTCGCGGATGCGTCAAATTTTGCCGACCGCGCGCAAATCACCCCGTATTGCCATCACCCTCGTCGATGCCCAAGACAACGAAGAGTATTCCGGTTGGGTGGTCCGACACGAACGGTATGTCTACGGGTTGGCGGCGCTGTATCGCAAGCATAAATTACCCGTCGGTGCCCATATTACGGCGCGTCGCGACCCCTCGTCCGATAAAATCGTCGTCGATTTTCAGGCGCATCGCCCGCGTAGCGAATGGGTTCGTTTGATTGTCAGCAAAAATGGACAGATGGGGTTTGAGGATCAAAAACGGGCGATTGGTGCTGGTTTTGATGATCTGATGATTTTGGGTGCTGATGATCTCGCCTTTGTGGATGATTTATTCCGCGCCCATCAAAGCAGCAACAAATCACTCTCCAGCATTTTAAGGATGTTGATGGGCGAATTAAGCCGCGCCAATACGCAAGGGGCGGTTCACGCAAAAACCCTGTATAGCGCGCTCAATGTGCTGCGGCGGTATCCCCCGGGACCGATGTTTGCAGCGCTCAATGGCGACTCGGAATTTGATTATGTAGGCAACCACTATTGGCGTATGAGCGGGAGTTAACGTATGGTTCAACAAAAAGCAAGTTCATTTATCAAAACAACTGTGAACACCCGTTGGCATATCGATTATTCGTGGTGGGATCAGCACACCGACGAAGACTTGCGCACCTATTTGCTTAGCCATCTCTCCCAAGAACAGCGCGAATCGTTGGGGGATCTGTCAGGCAATCACCTGATCGATCTCGTTGACCCAGAAACGGGCGAAGTCACCCAAGCCAATGACCTTCAATTTGCGTTACAACGGGCAGCCCAACAGCCTGGTTTTATTAGCCCCCACACCTCTTTGGTGGACGGCATTTTTCGGGCATTGATCGCCAATGGCAACCGCCCCTTGTCCGCCAATGATCTTAGCCCTATCTTGAGCCGACAAGCACCGGTCATCCTCAAGACACTCAGTGGTACTCGTGTTTATAAGGGCATCCGCCCCACCGAATAATCAGTTATGGAGTCAAAGCCCTATGAGTCGTGTGATCAACACCGACAGCACTGGTAAACAACGCAATAATCTAATGCGCACAATCGCTGAAATGCTGCGTCGTTTAAGTCAAAAACCAGCCATTGATGACGAAGCCAAAGATATGTTGGCTTTGATTGTGTACTGCCTACGCGGGATCGATGAAGGCATTGATTCGTCAGCCGCCGCATGGGAAAAGCGTGATTACTGGATGAAAGCCGATGAACTGCGCACACGCTGGGCGTGGACAGGTGCCATTGCCGCACAGGTGGAGCAAATCATCCTCAAAGAATTGTGGAACGATCTACCGCTGATGATGGTCAAGCTCATGCCCTATTTCAGCGATATCGATGTAAACAAATTGACCCGCAAAGAGTCGTTGTGGCGTGGGTGTTACACTCGTTTTCTGCAAGAGCAACCGCCTACTTTGCCGAAATAAAAGAGTCCTCTATCAGGGCATGAACCACTCTCATGCCCTTTAGGTCAGCGCCTCGCCAAAAGAAATGCCCAGCGAGCGCGCGGCATGGATCAACTCGCCATGCACGTCTACAACTTTAATTTTCATGGCATCGCGCATGGGTACAGCCGCGATATCGTTGCCATGAAGTGCCACCATATACCCCCATTGCTCCCGCGCTGCCAAATGCACTGCCGCCACTCCAAACTGCGACGCCAGCCAGCGATCATGCGGTGTCGGGGTTCCACCTCGTTGTAAATGCCCCAACCGCAGCACACGCACATCAAAACCTGCTTTTTCGGCAATACTATTGCCCAAGCTATACCCGATCCCGCCCAAGCGTCCATCCATTAAGCCACTGCCTTTGATGTAATATTCCTGCTGTCCGCCGATGGGAGCCGCTCCTTCGGCGACAACGACCAAGCTATAGCCCCGTTCGGGGGTTTGGGTACGGCGTAAATGTTCACAAACAGCCTCTAAATCAAAAGGAATTTCTGGAATAAGGATGACATCGGCACCCCCTGCAACACCCGTTTTGAGCGCAATCCAGCCGCTGTTCCGCCCCATGACCTCCATCACCATCACCCGATGATGACTTTCCGCCGTCGTTTGCAACTTATCGAGCGCTTCGGTTGCCGTCAAAATCGCTGTATCAAATCCAAAGGTCACATCAGTGTGTGCCAAATCATTGTCAATCGTTTTCGGCACTGCAACGATGTGCGCGCCCATATCGATCAACTGCTGTCCTATCGCCATCGTTCCATCCCCGCCCGCCACTATCAAAGCGTGCAGGTTCAGTTCCAGCAAGCGCGCATAGGCTTCATGCGTGACATCGATTTGCTCGCTACTGCCATCTGGTTTTTCGACGATCCGCACAAATGGATTCCCACGATTGACCGCCCCCAAGATCGTCCCGCCACGCCCTAATAAGGGGCGTACCAGTTCTGGGGGCAACGCCATGACCGGCGTCTGTGGCGACAGCAAGCCATCATATCCTTGCCGAATCCCGACCACATCCCAGCCATAATCATGGTGTGCCGCAAGGACGACTGCACGAATGACGGCATTCAAACCCGGCGCGTCACCCCCACCGGTGAGGATTCCCAGTCGCTTCTTCATCATTTTTCACCCGTGTATAATTCCATCAAGGAAATATCACTCTTTACTAACAGCATCGCAAATTATAGATAACCTGTGCGATTATAGGGGGTGTTGTGTTAAAATGTCACCATGAAATGGCTTAAACTATCGAGACAAATTTATGGCACGCAGACAATCACGCAAACAATCGACAACCCGACGCGAACGCGGCGGCAAGAGCGAACGCGAACGACAGGTAGAACTGTTGACATGGGGCGCTTTGGTATTGGTCTTTGCTGTTTTGGAGCTTTTACCCGATACCACTGGTATCCCTAATTTTGTGGTGCCATTGACAGGCGCCATCATTCTGCTCGGTTCCGGCATCTATCAATACGCGCAACAATGGCGCGTTAGCCCAGTGACTTGGCTCGGCGGGGCTGCCATGATCGGCTTGGCGTTTTACAATTTGCAGGTTGACCCCACCCGCAGTTTTACTGGAGCCTCATTATTGGTATTCTTCGCCGTGATTATTTTTGGCGTCATCACGGGCGAAACCTAATTATCCGCTAGTGCAAAAATACTGGTGGTTGACAATTGGGATAAACCACGTAATCTGTATGATACTCTTTTGTGCAGATTGTATAACGACTCATGACTGAAATAGAACGTATTACTGTTGAAGATGTCCGAAAACTTGCCCTCCCGTTGGGCACCCGTGTCGCCGCTGGCGAAGGGTTGCTCTTGAGTCGTTTCGTTTCTTGGACGACGGTCATTTATCCGGAGGAAACGATACCGGCGAAAGTCAGTCATGAGTCGGAGCTTATTCTGGTTGCCCCACCCGATAGCGGGACTTCACAAAGAATTCGCGATGTCGATATCGTCCGTTGGGCATCGGAACAACAAGCCTCGGCAGTCGTCCTCAGCGAGTCGGCGTCTTCAACGGCTATCGCCGAAGCCAACGCCTATGGCATCCCGATTCTGATTCTGCCCGGCGGCAACCGTATCCGCGTGGTCGAAAAAGCCGTGATCAGCCTACTGGTCGATCACAAAGGACAAATTGAACGACGCGGCACCCAAATTTATCGCCAGCTTACTCAAATCAGTTCTCGCAACGAAGGTTTGTCCGAACTGGTGAACGAGATGGCACGCCTGACCAACAAATCAATTGTGGTTCAAGACAAGCGTCTCCAAATCTTGTACAGCTCGGTACAACCGCAATTTGTCGCCTATTGGGAAGAAGTCGAAACTTTCCTGCGCAAATTAGATAATCTGCCGGTCGAAATGCAAGATCGCTTGCGCGTCAGTGATCTCGATAATCCCGTCTTGATGCAATCACTCCCTTCCACAGGCATTGCTCGCTATGTCGCACCCATCATCACCAAAGAGATTGGACGCGGTTATCTTTCGATCATTGGACGTGACAATGATTTAGATGAAATCGATTTATTGGTGGCGGAACAAGGCGCAGAAGCTTGCGCTATTGAAATGGCAAAAGCCAAAGCCATCAGCGATGCCGAAAAACGCTTGCGCGGCACCTTTTTAGACCGGTTGCTCTTTGGGGATGTCAGCCAGCAGGAAGCCCTCCAGCAAGGGGAACGCCTCGAACATGATATGGGGCGTCCTCACATCGCGATTGTGCTGAAGTGGCAAGGCGAAAAAAATGCCTCCATGCGTCGGCTCGAAACCATCGTCAATACCATCGTCGCGAACGCCAAAGCCCATGCCTTGGTGTGGCAGCGCGAACGAGAAAACGAGGTTATTGTCTTTCAAGGCGTGGATGAATCCGACTCGGTCGCCAATGGCATGAAGCTGGCGAAGTCCTTCTCCGTCGAAGTTCAGCGACAATATCCCGGATACCATATCGCTATCGGACTCGGTCAACCCATCTCAGATGTCGCCAACTGGCGGCGATCCTATGAAGAAGCGGTGCAAGCGCGCGATCTCGCGATCCGCTTGCATACCGACATCCCCCTGTATATCGGTGATTTGGGCGTATATCAGCTTTTAATTCGGCTTAACGACAAAGAAAAGCTTTTGGGTTTCTGTGACCAGACCTTAGGGTCATTGGTCGATTACGATGTCCGTCAACATGCGGATCTCGTGAAAACCCTAGAGGCGTTTTTCTTGTGTCATGGCAATTTATCCGAAACTGCCAAAACACTGATTGTGCATCGCAACACTTTGTTGTATCGTATGAATCGCATCAATGAAATTGCAGGCGTCGATTTAGATCGTCCAGAAATACGATTGGCATTCCATCTGGCGTTGACGATACGACGATTGCTCTCTACGAATTAAAGAGTCTAGTTTTAGCGATTGAAAAGTTAGAAATCCTCGTTTTTACCGCGATATATTTATAGACTGCGTGATTTTTTGCCTCGAAACCGGAATTTCAATTGCAATTTATGCAAATTGCACTAAACAATTTCGGTCATTCAGTCAATTTCCGCAAAACTAGCTTTTTGTTACAATTTAACTGTTAATCGTTCAGATTTTTAGCGACAGTAACCGATGCAACCAGAACCATCTCTGCAGAAGTCAAACCAATTTGCTGTTTAATAGACGCGAAAAAATGCGTCTATTGCCATGTATCGTCCCAACGCTCACCTCATGTTTTACCCTAATGGTCTCGATTAAACCAGCGCTCACAGCGCTAGAGGAGCGATAATGCCCGAATTTCGCTATTTGACCGACGTTCCTCTTCATTCGGAAGATACGCGGGAACGTGATGCTTGTGCCTTGATTTGTGCAGTTCGCAAGGGCGGACAAGCCACTCATGGCAACGTAAAACGCACCATCGAAGCGCTCGCCCGTATGGGGCACCGTACTGGATTCGTCGATGGCGAAGGTGATGGCGTGGGCATTATGACCGATATCCCGCGCGAACTATGGGCAAAAAGCCTCGCTCAACAAAATATCCGCTCCTCTCTAGTGACGACTCCTCATTTTTGGGTCGCTCATCTGATGATGCCAAACACCATGCGTCCCGAACGCGACCAAATTGTAACGCAAATTTGCCAACGCATTATCGAAGCAGGGCTAGACATCCTTGTGGAACGTAACGGCAAAGTCGAATCGTATGTACTGGGACAGAGTGCGGCGAAAAACGAGCCGATCTTTGTGCAACTTGCTGGTGTCAACGCCCGCTTGCCGCTTGACCAGCTAGAACGCACCATCTATCGTTTGCAAAAATCGATTGAAAAAGAGTTCAACGTCCATTTCCCGTCGTTCTCATCGCGAAGCGCCGTCTACAAGGTGCAAGGCACTATCGAAATTCTGCGCCGTTACTATCCCGAATTGCGCGATCCCGATTACGCCTCCACGATCACACTGGGGCACGCCCGCTATAGCACCAATACCAACCCCATCTTTGAACGTGCGCAACCGTTTAATGTCCTCGGTCACAATGGTGAATTCAATACCATTTCTCGCTTTCGCCTAGAAGCAAAGATGCTCGGCATTCAACTTCCCGAAAATGGCTCGGACTCGCAAGATGTTGATGCCGTAGTCGATGCCCTGTGCATGGATCACGGTTTTGATCTGATCGAGGCGATGGAACACATTTTCCCTCCTTTCAATCACGATCTGCTCCAAAATGCCCCCCAAATCGCCATGACCTACGATGCTATTCGTCAATCCTTTGGTCCGTTTGCTCAAGGTCCTGCTGCCGTCGTCGCGCGTGTCGGGGATCAGGTCGTGATGAGTGTAGATGCTTTGGGATTGCGTCCCCTATGGTTTGGAGAAACTGAAAAAGAATATTTCGCCTCGTCAGAACGGGGCGTTTACACGCTGGACAGTATGTCCTCTGCCCCCAAGCCACTGGCACCCGGCGAAAAAATCGCGATGATCATCCGCCCCGGTCAACCGATTGAGGTGTTGGATTATCCCACGATCCAGCGTCACGTCATGCGCCGCCGCCAAGATCGCCACTGGGATGGTCAGCAAACCAGTTATATGCCCGCCAACTTCCCGAACAGCAGCGAACGAACCTACCGCCCCAGCGCTGGCGATTCATATCCTGCGAGCGGTGCCTTTGCTGGTGCGCTCGTCAATACCGCAACAGCGCCTGTGACCACTACCCAAGCCACGACTTTCAAAATGATGGAAACCACCCCGTGGCAAAGTGCCCCATCATCGCTTAATCCAGTGAGAATGGCAGCATTGGGATGGGAACGGTATCACATCAGCATTGTTGAGACGATTGCTGAGACCAAAAAAGAACAAATTGGTTCGTTGGGTTGGGACGGACCTCTTGCGGCGCTAAGCCACACGCGCGTGAATTTGGCAGACTATTTCAAAGAAACAGTCGCAGTGGTCACCAATCCCGCTATCGACCGTGAACGCGAGCAATCGCAATTCTCGACCCTCACCTTGATCGGCACGCGCCCCGAATTGGGCAAGATGCATAATGCAGACTCGCAATTGCTCAGTCTGAAATTGCCACTTCTCCTTGGTGGACATCCTGATTTCACTGAAATTGATGCCATGCGGGAGATTGCCACTAAGCAAGGTACCATGCTCTTGGAAGATGTGCTAGAACACTTTGGCGAAAACGCCCACATCATGTCCATGACCGCTTATCGCGGCGAAAGCATCGAAGATGCGATTTTCCGTCTGCAAAACGAAGCCGTTGAACGAGTGCGAAGCGGTGCCTTGTGCCTCGTCCTTGATGACACCGATGCCCTGGGCGGGGAGATGCTGTGGATCGACCCGCTATTGGCGACCGGTGCGATTGATCGGGCGCTCCGCGAAGCTGAAACCGATGGGTATCCTAACCTGCGCCGTCAGGTCGGCATTATCGTTCGTTCGGGCGCAATCCGTGATTTACATGATGTCGTCTTGTGCTTGGGCATGGGTGCCAATGCGCTGCTCCCCTATGCGTTGTACGCTGTCGCCATTGGCATTGCCCCTCGCGCGCCCAAAGAACCCTTCGCTGTGCAAGAAATCAGCAATCGCCTGAATGCCACTCTGAGCGGTCTCAATATCGGTATTCAAAAAGTGACTTCCACCATCGGTTGCCACGAGTTGCGCGGCTATGGACAGTCCTTTAGCTCTATCGGTTTATCTACCGCGATTGCGGCGTTGCTCGGTACCCCCAATTATTTCGGTTCTGATGAGCGGGGTTTCACTTGGGAAAATATCACCAACGATTCTGAACAACGCGCGCTTGAATTCCGTGGTGAAGAAAAGAATCGCATGGAAAATCCCGATCGCCTCTATCCCAAGATGTGGAAGAAAATTGAAGATATCGCAACGGGCGATATGAATCTCGATGAGTATGAAGAAGCCATGCTCACCATCGAAGGGGATATGCCAGTCGCACCCCGTCATATCATCGGTGTCAAGCTCGATCCAGAAGTCCCCAGCACAGTCGCCCCTCAAGATGTCGATATGCGTATTGGCAATCATGAAATGCCGATCCTCATTGGCGCAATGTCGTTTGGGTCGCAAGGGGAACTTGCCTATAAAGCCTATGCCGAATCCGCAGCGCGCCTCAAGATTTTGTGCGTCAATGGGGAGGGTGGCGAACTTTCAGACGTGATGGGCAAATACAAGCCTTATCGCGGCAATCAAATAGCATCGGCACGGTTTGGGGTGAACATCGAATTCCTAAATTCGTGTTCGGTGTTAGAGATAAAAATTGGACAGGGTGCGAAACCCGGCGAAGGGGGTCAACTCCCCGGCTATAAAGTGACCGCAAAAGTCGCTGAAGCCCGCCATACTGCGGTTGGGGTGGACTTGATCTCCCCCAGCAATAACCATGATCTCTATTCCATTGAAGACCTCGCCCAATTGATCGACGAACTCAAAATCGCCAATCCGAATGCCAAAGTATCGGTGAAGATTCCAGTTGTTCCAGGGGTCGGTATCATCGCAGTGGGGATCGCCAAAGCCGGCGCGGACATCATCAATATCACCGGTTACGAGGGTGGTACGGGAGCGGCGCGCGCTCATTCGCTGCGCCATGTCGGTTTGCCTGCGGAGATTGGCGTCTGGTTGGCGCACCAAGCCCTCGTCGCCAGCGGCTTGCGCCAAGATGTCGAAATCTGGTGTGATGGCGGGATGAAAAGCGGACGCGATGTCATCAAGATGTTGTGCTTGGGTGCCAACCGAGTCGGGTTCGGCACATTAGCAATGGTCGCCGTCGGTTGTACCATCTGTCGTAAATGTCATGAAGGTACGTGTCACGTTGGCATCACTACCCATTTGACCACCCGCGAAGAAGCGCTCGATGCGGGTATCAAACACTTTGAACCCCGCGATTATGAATCTGCCGTGCAAGGCATCGTCAATGTGTTCAGCCTGCTCGGTGAGGACATCCGTAATTGGACGGCGAAACTCGGTTTCACCCGCGTCCAAGATTTAGTTGGTCGGGCTGAATTGCTGGAACAAATCGCCATGTGTGACCAAATTGATCTTTCGCCGCTCTTCCGTCATACCCCCATTCCTCCGCGCGTCCCCCTGCATCCGGGTGTTGGGCGCTTGTTGGCGCGTCCCCGCAACTTCTTGACCAAGCAGATCACCGATTTGGTGCGTAGCTCGGCGGCGCATGGCGATGATGAAATGACCTATGATGATGAACAAGTCATGGCGATGGATCGCGCCTTGGGCACCCACACTATCGGTGCCATTGAACGGGGTGAAATCCCCAATGCCCGCATGTTCCATCTGCGTTTTAGCAACTCCGCCATCCCCGGCAATGGCTTAGCCGCCTTTATCGATGACCGGATCGATGTCTTGGTCGAAGGGGGTGCCCAAGATGGCGTCGCCAAGTGCGCACGCGGCGGAACTGTCACCATCCTCAAAGGGTTGAACCACGATGGTGAACGCCTTGATGGGTCTGTCGGCAAGAGTTTTGCTTATGGCGCACAGGGCGGACGTTTCATCGTGCAAGGAAACGCCGACTCGCGGGCGTGCATCCGTTTAAGCGGTGCCGATGTCATCTTCGGCGGTGAAGTCAAAACCCCGCTGCAAGACTCGGTCGGCGGCATCGGCGCGCGCGCCAATCTCAAAGGCTTCGCATGTGAATATATGACTTCAGGGCGGGTGATCATCCTCGGCGATCCGGGTCCATGGATGTGCGCCGGCATGTCTGGGGGTGTCGTTTACCAGCGCATTCAGCCGGAAATGGGGCTTGACCGTAGCGCCATCGAACGCCGCATCGCCCTAGGTGCTACAGTCGGTATCTTCGACCTTGATGCGTGTGGTCTCGATGATGTGCGCGAATTGCTGAGCTACTACATTCAAACGCTCGAAAAGAATAATCAGGCGGAAGCGGCGACTGCTATTCGCACCCTGTGTGCGGAACCGCGTCAGCACTTCGTCATGATCGCCCCACCCTCGCGTTATAAACCGGTTTCCTAAACAGCGCAATACAGCATTGTCTGAAAGTGATCAACAAGCCACCCCGTCGGGCAAACGGGGTGGCTTGTTGATCACAAACTTTTCTCTCGACACACTGCCCCCCGCCGACTATACTCCGTTGTTATGAAGATCGGTATCGACGCTCGGATGACATACTATCGGCGTGGGGGAATTAGCACGTATATTACGCAGTTGAGCGCAGCATTAGCAACACTCGACACCGTGAATCAATATACACTCTTCCACAGCCGTAAATCGCGTGACACGCTCGTCACGCGGTTTCGTCGTGCATCCCTTTGGACGCCAAGCCATCATCGCCTTGAACGGCTGACACTATCGTTAGAATTGCTGCCCTTCAACCTCAATATTTTTCACGCGACCGATTTTATCCCGCCCATATACGGTGCACGCCATCACATTGCCACCGTGTATGACCTCACCTTTTTGCATTATCCTGATTTTTTGACGGATGAGAGCCGTCGTTACTATAACGACCAGATTGAATACGCGGTCCGCCACGCTGACCACATCCTCACCATCAGCGAGTCCAGTCGCAAAGACATCATGGCGATGTTGGGGGTGCCGTCCGAAAAAATCACGGTGCATTTACTCGGCGTTGACGACTCTTTTCAACCACTAAGCGCCGCCCAAATGGCATCCTATCGGCAAGCCCTAGCATTGCCAGATCAGTATTTTCTGTTCGTGGGCACCTTCGAGCCGCGTAAAAACTTAATTGGCTTGGCACATGCCTATCGTGCTTTATTAGACCAATATCCTAACGCGCCGCCCCTTCTTATTGTGGGGTCGCAAGGCTGGAACTTTGAAGACACGCAACAGCAAATGAATCAATTGGCGATGGGGGAGCATGTGCAATGGCGCGAAAATGTACCCCAAGATGCCCTCGTGGCACTGTATAATGGCGCGCTGGCGTTGATCCTGCCCTCTTTTTATGAGGGCTTTGGTTTCCCAGCTTTAGAAGCAATGGCGTGTGGCACGCCGACCATCGTGAGCAATAGCTCCTCCTTGCCCGAAGTCGTCGGTACCGTCGGTGCCCTCATCCTGCCTGACGAACCAGCCACCATCACCGAAGCCATGTTACGCGCTTGGCAAGATGAATCATGGCGCACTGCACAAGGTGAAGCCGGGAAAATACGCGCGAAAACCTTCACTTGGGACAAAACCGCCCAAATCACTTTATCCGTTTATCGATCTTTCTCGTGATCACGGGCACTAAAAATGGATATCTTGCTCATCACTCCCAATTCACCCTATCCGCCCCAACAAGGCGCGGCACTGCGCAACTTGGGACTTCTTCATAGCTTAAAGGCGCTCAACGCCCGCGTCACACTCCTCAGTTTTTGCGAACACATCCCCGAAGCTATTCCCGAACGACTGGCGCTATTGTGCGACCGTATCGAGTTTATCGAAACGCCGTCCCGCCACATGAGCGACCGTATCCGTGATTTGGTGACGAGCGATCACCCAGACCTCGCACGACGCTTAAACTCTGCCGCCTTTCGCGAAAAATTAGTCACCCTCCTCCACGAGCGGACTTATGACCTCATTCAGTTTGAGGGCTTAGAAATGGCGGTGTATGCCCCTTTGGTGCGCCAACACCAGCCCAATGCTAAACTCGTCTATGATGCCCATAATGCCGAATTTGCCTTGCAACGAAACATCGCACAGGTTGAAAAACGTTCCATCCGGCGCTTGCCGGGCAGAATTTATTCCCAAATTCAGGCAGCGCGCATCATGCGTTTTGAGCGTCGCGTATGCGCGTTAGTCAATGGCATCATCGCGGTCTCCGACGATGACGCCGGACATTTGCGCACGCTGGGCACAGGGGTGCCTGTGTTCACCTTGCCTAATGGCATTTTCGTGGACGATTATGTCATTAATGAGACTGCCGCGCTGAATCTCGCCGGAATGCCGCTGGTCTTCACCGGCAAAATGGACTACCGCCCCAATGTCGATGCCATGACATGGTTCATTGAATCTATCCTGCCGGCTATTCATACCGTCCACCCAGACGCCCATCTCTATATTGTCGGGCAGCATGTACACCGAAATCTACTGCAATATGAAGCCACCACGCCCAACATCGCCTTTACACGCTGGGTCGAAAGCGTAGTGCCCTTTCTGCATCGCGCAGATATCTTTATTGCACCTTTGCGCATGGGCAGCGGCACCCGTCTCAAAATCTTGGAGGCGATGGCAGCCGGCTGCGCCATTGTCGCCACCGATGTCGCGATCTCCGGCTTATCTGACGAAGTGCGCGACGCTTTGATCGTTGCCAACGACGCGCCCGCCTTTTCCCAAGCCGTCAATGCCCTGTTGCAAGATTCCGGAAAGCGCGCACTTATGGGTGAAAAAGCGCGCACCTATGTACGTGCTTGTTACGATTGGTCAATCCTGACCCCGCACTTGCGCGACATTTACAGGGAGATCGGCATTGGATAAGCGCGCGTTGGCAGAACGTAACCATCAATTAACGCAAGCGCTCCACCAACCCACCCCCAAACAAGCGGCGCGGCGCGCCCTTTTGACAGGGATCGGCAAATTGCCCATCACACAACAGTCGGGTGGTCAAAATCGGTTGCTCATCCTACGTCCTGACCACCTCGGTGATGTATTGCTGACCTTGCCGGCGATCAAAGCGCTGCGTCGGGCAATGCCCACCACCGAGATTCACGCGCTTGTCGGGGAATGGTCAGCAGATGTCCTCGCGCCTATTGCGGATATCGACCAAGTACTCACGCTGTCTTTTCCCGGATTTAACCGACAAGCCAACGATCAACCGTCTCCGTATCTTCTGGCAATCCGTACTGCCCACATGCTAAGGCAGATCGGCTACGACAGTGTCCTCGTGATGCGTCCTGATCATTGGTGGGGGGCACTGGTGGCTTTTTTAGCAGGAATCCCGCAGCGAGTCGGTTTTGATCTTCCAGAAACCCACCCCTTCCTCACGCACATGATCGCCGAGCAAACCCATCAACATGTCGTCACCCAAAGCATGATGATCGTCAATACCGCCTTAAACAAAAGCCTAGACACGCCGCTATACGAGTTTCCGGTGGAGCAAGAAGCGCGCCTTGCCATGCGGGCGCGCCTCGAAGAACAAGGCGTCGCCGCAGAATCGCCGTATATCGTCGTCCATGTCGGTTCTGGTGCTGTGGTCAAAAATTGGGAAATAGAAAAATGGGCGCGCGTTGCAGATGCCTTAGCGGATGGAATGACAGCTTCGATCATTTTGACAGGTACCCAACAAGAACGCCCGACAGCCGTGCAAATTGCCAGCGCAATGAAACATCCCCCCGTGATCACCAACGGCGAAACCTCATTAGCGCAACTGGCGGCACTCCTCAGCGAAGCGAGCCTCGTCCTCGGTTGTGATAGCGGACCAATGCACCTCGCAGCAGCGGTCGGCGCGCCGACCGTCACATTATTTGGCCCTGCCGCCCCGATTTTATTCCGTCCATGGGGCGACCCAGAAACACATCCTGTCGTCACCAGCGATATTGGGTGCTTACACTGCCGCATCTTAGATTGGTCTGGCGATGACCTCGCCCATCACCCCTGTGTGCGCGACATCACCACCGCCCAAGTCATTGACGCGGCATGGCGCGCCCTCAACGCTTCTGCTAATCGGGGATCACGATCCCTTTAAGGTCTTCTGCCTGCGGGAATGCCAGCTGCATATCTTGCAACGTTTGAACAATCGTCTGGGTGATGACATAATCGCGATACCATTTCTTATTGGCAGGCACGATATGCCATGGGGCATGGGCAAAATGACAGCGCGTCAGGATGGCTTCATATGCCGTCATATACTGATCCCATTGTTCACGGACGACCAAATCACCTTTTGAAAACTTCCAGTGTTTGGCGGGGTCATCAAGGCGTTCTTGAAACCGTTTTTTCTGCTCATCCTTGTCGATGTGCAAATAAAACTTCAAAATCCGAGTGCCATTATCCGCCAGCAACCGCTCAAAAGCGTTGATATGCTCATAGCGTTTTTCCCACACTGCCGGTGGCACCAAATTATTCACCCGTGCGATCAGCACATCTTCGTAGTGGCTACGGTTGAAAATGCCAATATAGCCCTTAGGCGGTGTATGATGGTGAATACGCCACAAAAAATCATGTGCAAGGTCTTCAGGGGTCGGTTGTTTGAAGCTTGTCACCCGCACGCCTTGCGGATTCACCTGATCGAAGACTTTTTCAATCGCGCCATCTTTGCCGCCAGCATCCATCGCTTGGAAGACGACAAGCAGCGATTGGGTGCCCTGTGCATACAACATTTCTTGCAATTCGGTGAACCGTTTTTCGAGTTTTACTTCCTCGCGCCGAGCAGCATCTTTGGTCAAGTCACCTGTCTCGGACGGATCAAAATTTTTCAGGCTGACGGACTCGCCAAAGGGTGAAACAAGCGGTTGTTTTGCCATCACATTACACTTTCACAAAGACAAAATAGTCGAAAAATTAAACCCAACCTCTTCCATCACAAGCCAGAAGAGATTGTGAAAATCAACGCTTGGTAGCGCTAGGAACGCATAAAATCAGATGCGGGGCGCGGGGCGACCGTGCGCGTTTCTTCATTCCGGTAAGTCACCATGCCGGGACGCCCACCTTTGATCTTTTTGACATCACGCCGCCCCACGACATCAACGATGACCTTTGCCTCGCTACGACTGGCGCTGTAATAAGCCGCCAACGCCGCCGCCGTGTCAATCACCGTGTCAAGGATGCGCCGACCATCATTCTTGATGATCACATGCGCGCCCGGCACCCCACGCGCGTGTAACCATGTATCCAATGGGCTGCCCTTGTCGAAGGTGACTTGCTCGTTTTGGCGGCTGTTGCGTCCAACCCAGATGATAAACCCCTCCGGCGTGACGATGCGCAAAGGCGCACTTTTCGCACCACCCCGTATGGGCGCTTTCCCTTGCCAGTAACCACTTACCTTCAGAGCGCTCTGTACTTCTTCAATATCGGGCCAGTTGGACGCTAATTCCAGATCGGTGTCAAGCTGAGCAATAAAAGTGATCTCCGATTCTGTATCATGAATGAGTCCGGGCACATCATCAAGTGCGCGTTTGGCTTTGTTGTAACGCTCAAAGTAGCGTTGGGCATTCTCCAACGGTGTCATCGTCGAATCGATAGGGATGACCACCTCATCATCGGCATCGTAAACAGCGCGCAGTTCAGTCTGTCCGGGCGTGATCGCATACTGGTATGCCAAAATAAGTTCACCACTCTGGCGCAGGTATTCTCGTTCCGACTCGTCAGTCATGGATCGTTTCAAAGCTGCCAGACGAGTTTCCAGCCGAATCCGCGCCGCCCGCATCGCCTCATGCACTGGTTTCTTGGCGGCGTCATACACTTCATCACCCACAGGAGCGCCATAATAGGTGGCAAGCGCTTCACTCATCGTCGCCACAGGTCGCCATCCGGGTTGGCTTAGCATCGGATACACGCTAAACGCGCTAATCACTTCATCCTGTTCAACAATCCCGGGTTTCCAATCCCGCTGCTTCAGCGGTTGTAACACCGCCGTCATCACTTCATGCAAAGGTTCCAGCGCTATGCCACTCGGCAAGGTATTGGCGTTGCCAGTCGCGCGGTAGATGATCTCTTTTGCCAACAACGGACTCATCCCCAGCAAATTCGCGGTCAGCACTTGCTGAGCTTTGCGCTTAGGGTCATCATTTTGCGCAAACATCGTCTGTAATCCCTCAAGGTCTACGAGAAATGGATCCTGTTTGCCTAGTTGCGGCGGCGGCGACACATAGCGGTGCGCGGGCAAACTGACCCGATACCGGTTTTCGTCGGCACCCACCCGTCGTAAGCAATCGATGATCGTGCCGTCCTTCACTAGCAATAAATTGCTTCGCCGTTCCATCGGTTCGATGATCAATATCACCTCCCCTTGCGGACCTTCTATTTCCAGATGGAGGATGCGTTCCCATGCCGGTTGGCTCACATGCGTGATCACACCGCCTTCGACATGACTGCGAATCAGCAAGCCTAACTGCGTCGGACGAGGCAACCCCCGCCGCAATTTATCTTGCACTAGATGTAAACGGGGTTGCTGATTTTCGGCACTGAGGTAGAGGTATTGACGGCGATGGTTGGCGTAAATCTCCAGCCCAATACTGTTCTCATCAATACTTACAGAGTCTTGAATCCGCCCCCCAACCAAGACATCCATAAATTCATCGACCAGCGCAGACAGGCTGAAAACATCAAGGTACATGGTCTAGGTACCGCCATTCACGAGATAAACGAGCATATCCGCAAGGTCTTGCTCGCTCACGCGCGTTCCATAATCTTGCGGCATTGATGGTTGAAACCCCTCAACCACAAACGCCAACGGATGCACGATGGATTCGTAGAGGTACTCCGCTGCGGTCAAGGGCGGATGGCGTTCCCCAGCAGCAACGGCTAAGCCGTCCAAGGCGGGTGCCGCTTGTCCCGCCGCTAACCGATGACAGGCAGCGCAGGCATATTTTTCGAGACTTGCAGATCCCCTGCTGGCATTCCCCATCGCCAACAAACGATCCACCGTCTCGGTATAATTCATCACCGTTCCATCAGGAGGCGTTGCGGCGGTGTTCGGCGCAAATGTCAGCAAGACGACAAAAAAAGCAAGCGCTGCCCCCACCAATAACAGGATGGTGATAATCACGGGCAACGTCACCATCGACGGCTTAGGTTTTGTTTCCATAGATTTTTGTTCCATTTTTAGAACCGCTGAAACGTCAATAACGAAGCATTGCCCTCAACCATCCCCCGTCAATGGGTACAGTGTACCCATTGACGGGGTGAACAAATCATATCGGGAGCAAGAAAGTATCGAGGATCATCGCCAAAAAGATGAAGGCGAGGTAGGCGGTTGAAAATTTATAGGTGATGCGCGCCGCTTCTAGGGAACGTTCGTTAATCAGTTGGATTGACTTCCAAATCAGATATACCCCCAACGCGACCGCTGATAGCCCATACACAATACCCAAGGTGCCCACCACAATCGGCAGCAAGCTGACCAGCAACAAGGCGATGGAATAGCCCAAAATTTGCCGACGGGTCGATTCCTCACCCCGTGCCACAGGCATCATCGGCACATGCGCGCGCGTATAATCTTCGTTCACCAGCAATGCCAATGCCCAACTATGCGGTGGCGTCCAAAAGAAGACAATCGCGAACAACAACATAGCATCCAGCGAAACGACGCCGGTTACGGCTGCCCATCCCACGAGAACCGGCATCGCCCCCGCGCCCCCGCCAATGATGATATTGAGAAACGTATTGCGCTTCAAGATCACCGTATAGACGATGACATAATAGACTGCCCCGCCAAATGCCAGCGCTGCGGCTGTCCAATTGACGGACAAGCCGAGGATCAAGACTGACAAAAGGATCAAGACCAGACCATAAATCAATGCCGATAGGGGCTTGATACGCCCTGACGGGATCGGTCGTTTTTTAGTTCGATCCATCAGCATATCCATATCGCGATCATAATATTGATTGATCGCGCTTGCCCCCGCCGAAGCCAGCGCGCCGCCGAGGATCGTAGGGAGCAAAAGACTCAGTTGCGGGGCACCATTAGCAGCGACAACCATCGCGGTGACAGTGGTAAAGAGCAAAAGGGTCACGATACGCAGTTTGCTCAGTTGCAGATACGCGCCGATGGTCTCGCGAAAAGTCAATTTTATGAACTCGGGAGTGGTTCCGACTGTGGTTGCCATTCGTTTTGTTGTTGCACCTGTCCATGACTCAAAGTTTCAAATGCACTGAGGACGATCAATACCGCCCACGTTCCAGACGCCATTCCGACATGCGCCGCGCCCCAAAGAGGCGCTGCGCCACTGATGACAAACATAGCACCTACCCCTGCTTGCGCAAGGTATAGCCCCAACGCGATCAAGCTCAAGAGACGCATTTGGCCATCCCGTTGGCTTCGCCATGCGGCAGCCACGACAAACATTAACGAAATGCCTAAGCCGACCACAATAACACGGTGAAGCATATGAATGGTCGCCCATGCCCCTTGTTGAAAAGGCAGAAATTCCCCATTACACAGGGGCCAATCCGTACACGCCAACGACGCTCCACTGCCGCGCACCAATGCGCCGCTGACGATGACGACCAACGATAGCGCCGTGGTGATATAAACCAACAGTGTGAAGTTATCACGTTCATAACGATGTCGAGGGCGATACAGCGTTGTGACGGCAGCCGTCAATAACGCGCCTAACAACAGCATCGCGGTGCCCAAATGCAGCGTCACGGCTGTGGGGGGCAGATCAAGAACAACGACCAGTGCCCCCAACGCACTTTGCAACGCAAACAAGCCTGCTGCAATGACCGTAATGACCAGCACCCGACGATTTTGTTTGCGATAAGCCACAATCGCTATCGCCAACATCGATAACCCAAACAAACCTATTGCGACTGCAAACAAACGATGCAGCCATTCAATCCAAGCGGTCAAATTATCAAGAGGGGGGATGATGGAACCATGACACAGGGGCCATTCATTGCCACAGCCCAAACCGGAATCAGTCACACGGACCACAGCGCCAAACACAATCAAGCCCACAGTCAAGAGCGATGTGGTGATCGCTAAGATGGGGAACCATTTCACACGCATTGAGATTACCCTAGAAACTCGCTATCGCGATGGTCGAACCCATCACGTTAGCAATGACACGTAAGGCACCAGCGGCACCACCGAAATCACAACCAAAACCCCGATGAAAATATTGGCGGTATAATCTTGATTGGTGCTAAACATCGCCCACCCCACGATCCCGACCGCGATCAGAAGGATGAGACTGCCCGTCATAAAGTGAAGCAACGGCGCTTGCCAAAAGAAATCAACCACAGTAACGCCAAACGACACACCCGCTTGCAAAAAGAGCAGGATCGCCATATTGCGGATACCGATCATAACGGCTTCGTCGTCACGACGAAAAACCACCATCATGAGGATAAGCATGGCAGGCACCAAAATAACCATGCCAACAATTGCCCAGTGATGCAACCATTCCATCAGCCCCGCAGGATCGCTCAGCGAGGGGATAATCCGATCACCACAGGTGAACCAAGTGGTACACACATAAAACGACGTTGAGCGAAGGGCGCTGAGGATGAAAAATGCCAGCGAAACGCCGAAAAAAAATATGGATTGCAAAGCAACAGTGACAATTCGTCTCGGTGGTGGTTGCATCACAGGCTCATTTCTGAAAATACAGCGACAGTCATACGTTACGCCGCTGAATTTTCAGTAGAGGGGGTATTCGCACTTTGTTGCTGCGCGTCAAACTTGCTTTTCTTCACGCCGCGATCCACAAACCACAAAATCACCGTCAAAGTGACAGCAATACCCACCAGATTAAACAGAATAAAGCCGATCATCAGAAAAAATTGATTCGCTTTCCATGGCAACATCGTCGTTGGCGATGCGTCGGGTGCGCCGACCTGTTGCAAAACAGGGAGTACAGCGCCATTGCTCGAAATTAACAGCGTCGTTAAACCTCCGCCAACGAGCAGCAAGACGACAAGAACTATGAGTATAGAGAATCGCCTCACACGATACCTCCGAAGGTTGATAAGACTATCCAACGGTAAACAGCCTTGATTGTACTATTTTGGACAATCTCTAGCAAGCAAATTCAAAACTTCGTTTCTTTCTTCACAATCTGCGCCATTATAAAGGGACAGCAGCATCTTGATGCATTATTCTGGGCATAAAAAGGCAGGCACTTGTAATAATGATTGCGCCAAACGGGTACCATGCCATGTCAACAACGATCCATCAATCAAATAGATCTGACCGTTTCGCGCTGCGGGCACATCCAACGCCATAAACTCTGGGAGGTGCGCCTCGGTGAAGGCAAAGGGTTCGCTCGGCAGCAAAATAATATCGGGCTGCGCATCCACCACTTCCTGCATCGTCACACGCGGATACCGGGTATCGCGCCCGACGACACGCGGATCCTCTGCTGCCAACGGGGATGCCTGTCCCAAATCAGCCGCCAAGGGGTACAGGCGTTCACGCTCGGCAAACACATTCATGCCGCCGCAAATTCGCAATAAATCATGTGCGAAGGTATCCGCATTAAAAGTCATCAGTGGATCATGCCAGATGGGGACGAAAACACCACACGGCACCTCCCGCTCGATGCGCTCCAGCCAATCGACCAAACGCTCGATCTGGCGCACACTCTCGCTCCGTTCGGGGGCTTCAAAGGCATACATGATCGTCCATAACAAGTTAAACGCCTCGCGCACAGTGCGCGGAAACGTCACCCAAACAATGATGCCGGCAGCTTGCAATGCCTCAACATCTTCGCGACGATTCTCTTCTTGATTGGCGATCACCACATCTGGATGCAACGCGATGATCATCGCAACATCGGGATTTTTGGTACCCCCTAGCGCGGGGATACGCTCCACCAGCCCCATGGGATAAATACAATAATCCGTTCGTCCGACCAAGCGATCCCCTAAGCCGAGATCAAAAAGGGACTCCGTAATGCTTGGCACCAACGATACCACGCGGCGGGGTGGCTCGGTAAATGGGACATCGACCCTATAGTTGTACTCAAGCATACGTAAACCTCATTTTAAGCACTCAATTGCGGTGGACGAGTTGATCGCGTTCGGGTCCGACACTCACTGTGCGAATTGGAGTGTCGCACAACGCCGCAACCCGATCAATATAAGCGCGTGCCGCTTCGGGCAACGCCGACCATTGGCGAATCGCGCTCAAGTCTTCCTGCCAACCCGGCAGCGACTCGTAAATAGGCTGGGCGCGTTCTTGCTCTGCCATCGTCGAAGGATTCGTCTCGTACCGCCGATCCCCCACTTGGTATGCCGTCGCTATCTGCAAAGTGTCAATACCGCTCAAGATATCGAGTTTCGTCAACACCATTTCGGTAAAACCATTGACTGCCGCTGCGTACCGCAAGACCACCGCATCCAACCAACCACAACGGCGCGGGCGTCCGGTCGTCGTCCCAAATTCATCCCAGAAGTTCTCACCCGTCCCTCGTAAACGTGTGGCGATGTCGCCGTCTAACTCGGTTGGCATGGTACCGGATCCCACGCGCGTGCTGAACGCTTTCGCCACGCCCACAACTTCATCAACGCTCAACGGACCGATCCCCAAGCCGGTCAATGCCCCGCCCGAAGTGGGTGACGAGCTGGTCACAAACGGGTAGTCTCCATGATCGACATCTAACAATGTCCCCTGTGCGCCTTCGCACAACACGCGCGCGCCCGCCTTCAAACGTTTATTCAAATAATCGCTGGTATCGGCGATGAAGGGACGCAAGAAGTTCGCCGCTTCAATATAAATGGCAACCTCATCATCAGCATTAAGGGCTGCGAAACCCTGTTTCACCAAGCGATCACTGGTGGTCCGCAGTTGCAAATGCAACGCTTCGGCAAACAATTCGATGTCTTGCATCTGCCCGATACGCAAGCCCGAACGTCCCGTCTTGTCCATGTACGCTGGACCAATCCCGCGCAAGGTGGTGCCAATCTTATCTGCGCCACGCTGTGCCTCAGAAGCGGCATCTAACGCCGTGTGTGCCGGGCTGATGATGTGTGCCCGCGTGCTGATCAGCAAATTTTCCGGCGTCACCGACACGCCTTCAGCTTTCAAACCCTTGATCTCGCGCACCAGATTGACTGGGTTAATCACCATGCCATTTCCCAGAACACACATCACATGATCATGCAGAATACCGGACGGGATGAGGTGCAATTTATAAACCTTGTCCTGCACAACCACCGTATGCCCGGCATTATCGCCACCTGCATAGCGAGCGACCACATCCGCATCCGCCGCCAACCAATCGGCTACTCTACCCTTGCCCTCATCACCCCACTGCGCGCCGATCAAGATGCTTGCTGGCATAAAATCCTATCCTCTAGTGTCGAACTTGCCTCAAACCAAGTGCTTCATCACGCTATTGCTTATCCGCTGTAGGCGCTACCCAGTCGAATCACGACTTCGCCAGCACCCCATGTTTCAATCTCGCCATCGGGACCAAAAACGATTGCTGAACCGGGTTTCACACCGATCACGATGGCAGTTGGGGTTTCGGCAAGGAATTCACGGATCAGATGCTCTTGGGAGTCATCAATGACCAGCGCCACGCCACCTTCCAACCACTCCAAACCATCGCGCGCCTCACCATCCAAAATCCATGTCCCAAACAAAGTGGCGATAACCCCTTCCAGCAAGATCACCGCACCCCGTTCATAAGCGCTTTGCAACCCTTCAAGCGGCGCGCCCGAAAGATAAGCGCGTGCTGATTGCGGCGTGCCCTCCCCTGTGATCACAACCAAACCGGCATCCGTCAGTTTGTCCAACACGACCACATCTTCATCAGTCGTCGGGTCAACCCAGTAGCCAGCCGGAGCCGCCATATCTTCGAGATCGATCAACAGTTGGTCAGACTGTTGATCGATCGCCATCACTGCTAGGGCACCATCCGCCGCCATCCGATTGATCGCGGTCGCGCGAATATCCTCATCCACACCGCCACTCAATACCAGCCACCCGCGCCCATCCAGCCAATGAAACACATTTGTTGAAGCCATTAAGCCTCCGGCAAAACATAAGCAGCGACCGCCGATGCAAGCAACGCCGTTCCCAAGGTCAGCGCCCGCTCATCAAACGAAAAGCGAGGGTGATGATGCCCATAATAGGTGTCTTGGGTTTCGTCACGTGCCCCCACGAAGAAGTAGGCCCCCGGAATGTCATCCATGAAATAGCTGACATCCTCCGACCCCATCGTGCGCGCGCTTAAATCAAGCGCGGTTACGTCGTCAAGCGCCACAAAATGTTCGCGTAAGCGCGCCGCTACCGCATTATCATTGACGACAGGGATCGTCAAATGTTCAAATGACAGTTCTGCTTGACACCCCAACGCCGCCGCATATTGTTCTGCGATCACGCGCATTCGTTCAAAGGTAAAATCGCGCGTCTTCACCGAAAAAGCGCGCACGGTCCCACACATTTCCGCCTCTTGGGGAATGACATTATAAGCGTCACCCGCTTTAACGGTTGTCACCGAAATCACGAGGGTATCCAACGGATCGAGGTTGCGACTGACAATGGTCTGAAACGCCCCGATGATTTGCGCAGCACAGATCACCGGATCGGCACCTTGATGGGGCAGCGCGGCATGGCTGCCCTTGCCCGTGATCTTGACTGTGAATACCGACGCCCCTGCCATCGTGGCACCATCCGCAATGCCAATCATGCCATAAGGCATACTGTTCCATAGATGCAAGCCAACCGAAACATCGGGGCGTGGGTCTAGCAAAGCCCCATCGTCAATCATCGCTCGCGCTCCCCGCCCAACCTCTTCGGCGGGTTGAAACACAAATTTCACCCGTCCGGCAATCGATGCGCGCTGTTCTGTCAACAATTGAGCAACGCCAAGCGCGATGGTGACATGTCCATCGTGCCCACAAGCGTGCATTTTGCCGGGCACAGTGGAGCCATAGACAAAATCATTCTGCTCATGGATCGGAAGCGCATCCATATCGGCGCGCACCAATACCGTCGGACCGTCGTGGGCACCTTCCAAGATTGCAATGACGCCCGTCTTGCCGATACCCGTTTGCACTTCTAGTCCAAGCTTGTTTAGCGCCTCCGCCACAATGCCAGCGGTGCGAAACTCTTCAAACGCCAATTCGGGGTGTTGATGTAAATCACGACGACGAGCGATCAACTGATCGCCGAGCGCTTCGGCTTGCGCTTGAAAATCGATAGCAGTCATTTTTTGAGTCCTTTTGTCGATCTGGAGCAATCGATCAACGATCAAAGTTTATCACACGGAATGACTCGACATAACGCGGATACTCTGGCGACTCGGGATCCGTATTTTTGCGCATCCGTTCCGCCATCGCTTCCATATCCGCAATCTGGCTCTTATGTTCACGCAAGGAAGTAATCTTGGTTTCGACATGATGCGAAACATCGATTTTCACAGTGGGTGTCGCCGTACCTGCCAGATAAAGCTGTTTGGTCTTATGGACATCGAGATATTCATCCCGTTCCATCTCTGGGAAATTGAGACGATCTCGCGCCGTTGGATAGATGGCATCCAACGTTGCCTCGCCAATGGCACGGTGATCGGGGTGATTGATCGCCCGTTCGCCAAACCAAAATACGGTCGGGTCAAGGGTCACAATCACATCCGGTTTGTGAATGCGAATCTGACGAACAATGTCCCGACGCAATTCTAGTGAAGGCGTCAGTTCGCCATCTTTATAGCGTAAAAAGACGACTTCTTTCACTCCCAATGCCGCCGCCGCCGCCCGTTCTTCCGCCTCGCGGATGACCATCAGGCGTTCGCTGGTCATGTCGGGAGCAGCACTGCCTTTGTCCCCACTCGTCGCCAAAATAAAAGTGATATGTGCCCCTTCCGCCGCCCAACGGGCAAAGGTGCCACCACTAAAAAATTCCGGATCATCGGGGTGCGCAAAAACACCCATTATTCGTTTGGATGCTTCTGGCATGGTCTCTGTGGTCAAAATCTACGCTCCTATTCAGGGAAAAGCGTGCAGCCCATCCTAGCAACTGCACGCCCACATACGATCAACCCCTAACACTGACCCTAAAGGCGGGACTTATTCCACCTCGCTATCCGTTTCTTCCGCTTTCTTGCCCGGTTTTGCGCCGCATTCGCAAGGACCATCCCCATGTTTATCACAAGGTGCCTTTGCCTTCCGTGCCAACGCTTCCAGTTCGTCCAGTGGCACCAGCTCTTCACGCTTAAAAACAATGCGCAAATCTTCGATCTGCACCAGCACCGCATCTTGCAGGGGCAGCACGTCCAGCACTTTGCCCTCGCCTTGGGGGGTACCCACGCGCTTATTTTTCTTGGGGAGCTTCTGACGCGCCTCGACATAGGTCTCGTATTCGTAGACCAGACAGCAGCGCAAGCGCCCACACATGCCAGTGATCTCGGATGGATTCAGCGATACACCTTGCATTTTCGCCATTTTGATCGAGATCGGGCTAAAATCGGTCAAGAAGGTACTGCAACAGCGCAGTTCCCCGCAGGCACCAAAGCCACCCAAAAGTTTTGCCACATCGCGCGGACCAATTTGGCGCATCTCGACCTGTGCGGCGAAGGATCGTTTGAGGTCATTATGCAACCGGCTGAGATTGACCTTATCTTCGGCGGTGTATAAAAAGGTGAGCGCTGAGCCATCGTAGTTGTAAAGGGCGGTGATAAACTTCACCCCATCCACATCACGACTATCATTCAATCTTTCTTTCAAAATGCGCATGGCGTCATCTTGTTGCATTTCCCAATGGTGACGTAAGAGCAAATCGCGCGGGGTCGCCATACGCATTATCGGCTTGTATTCTTGATCGCTCTGTTCCACTACGTTGAAGCTCACAACTTCACCCATTTGCCGACCACGCGCAGTTTCGACAATCACATGGTCGCCGACGAGAAGTTCGGCAAATTCCGCATAATCAAAATGATACACTTTGCCAACCCGATGAAATCGGATACCGGCAACAGTGCGTTGTTTTTCAGTCAACTGTTCGGACATGGTGATCCTGTGCTACATGAATTACACTAACGAGAGATTTCTTAATCTATCATAGGCGATTAACGGAACAGCGCAAAGTGTTAACCCAATGAAAACACTCTTGATGAAGTTTGGCGGCAGTTCCATTGGGATTACGATGGGGCTGACTCAGCTATTGAGCATCGTCCTGCACGAGACCACCCGTTGGGATCAACTGATCTTGGTGATCTCAGCGCTTGATGGTATCACAGACCAATTAATCGAGGCTTCGCAGTTCGCCCGTTTGGGCAACACACGCGGCTATCGGCGTATCGTCGCAACGCTGCGCACCCGTCATATCTCGTTGATCGGCGAATTACCGTTGGGTGCCACCGAGCGCGCCGCGCTTCAAACCAACATCGATTTGCTGTTATTCGAAATGCACGATGCGTGCCAGCGCTTAAGCGAAACGGGAACCCATAACGACCCCAATCATGCCTTTGATCAGATCATCGGCACCGGGGAGCGCCTTGCTGCGCGCATTGTCGCCGCACTATTGCGACAGCACAACATCCGAGCGGTTGCCCTAGACGCCACCGACCTGATCATCACCGACGATGTGCGCGGCTATGGCACCCCCATGATGGCGGCGACGCAAGGGCGTATTGATGAAAACTTAAAACCTTTGATGCAACGTCAAATCCTACCCGTCATCACTGGTTTCATTGCGGCAACCCCCGATGGGGCACCTACTACACTCGGTCGCGGTGGGAGTGATTACACGGCGTCGTTGATCGCTACTTGCGTCAATGCCAATGAAGTACGGGTATATGCCGATGTCGATGGCATGATGACGGCAGACCCCAATGACATGCCCGACGCCCATGTTATTGATAGTTTATCCTATGAAGAAGCCGCTGACATGGCATTTTATGGGGCACGCATCTTGCACGCTCGCATGATTGCCCCACTCTATGAACAACGCATCCCGTTGCGGATCAAAAATGTTTTCAAACCTCAGCACAACGGCACCTTGATCGATGCCCGATCCGCTACCAAGGGGATCAAAGCCATCACCATGATCGAAGGACTGGCGTTGACTGCGCCGCGCAATAGTGCCTTTGACGAAATCACCGACTTAATCGACCAAAAAGCTATCGAAATTGCGGGTGCGCGTGTGGAAATGGTCACGTCGGCGCAATCCGCTACCCATACCTTGCTGTGTTTCATGATTCCGCCTTATGCAGGGCATGGCGCGCTCCATATGCTGCAAAGCTCATTGGTCACCCAACTCACCCACATCAGCAGCAGTATGGTCTGGAGTATTCAAGCGGTTGCCATCATTACCGTTGTCGGCAACCACAGCGTAGATACCCCCGACCAAATTGCCCGCATCCTCACAGCGCTAGGAACCATCCGATTACTGACCGTTGCGCGGAACCCATCCAATTGCAGTCTATCGTTGGTGATTCACCCCGCCGATGCCGACCATGCGCTCAACCAGATTCACACGCTGATCGTCAGCACGCCTTAAAAGCGGCTGAGATAATAATCTAACTCCCAAGCGGTAACTTGACGATTGTAATCTTCGATCTCTTGTTTCTTCAGCGCCGCATAGCGACTGAAGATGAATTGACCTAAAGCGTCAGTGATCACATCATCCTGTTCTAGCGCATATAGGGCATCACCAAGCGAAGTCGGTAGTTCTTGCAACTGCCGTTGGCGTGTCCGATCTGGACGCAGCAGCGAACCTTCATACGCTTCTGGCAAGGGCATCCGTTGACGAATGCCATCGAGTCCAGCGGCAAGCATCACGGTTGTGGCAAGATAGGGATTACTGCTGGAGTCTGGGCAACGGATTTCGATGCGCGTATGTTCTTCTTTACCGAGCGCGATATGGGGCACACGAATCATCGCGGCACCGGCGCGGTTGACATGTGCCCATGTCACATATTTGGGGGCTTCAAAGCTCATGGCGAGTCGTTTATAAGAATTCACCAGTGGTGCCAAGATCGCCGTCATCGCGGGCGCGTGGTACAATTGTCCGGCGAGGAACTGCTGCGCTGTTTCCGATAAGCCATATTCGTGATCGACATCAGCGAAACAGTTGGCATTGGTCGCGACATCATGCAAACTCTGATGGGTGTGCATCCCCGAACCGGGGAGCGACATGCTGGGGCGCGGCATAAACGTACAGTGCATGTTATTCTTTTGAGCAACTGTACGCAACGCTACCCGTGCTGTTAGAACGTGATCCGCCGACACCAGCGCATCATGATAGTCAAAATCAATCTCGTGTTGTCCTGCGCCAATCTCGTTGTGGGCAGAATCTACGCGAATATCCATCGTCAACAAAGTGTGGATCATCTGACGGCGCAGGTGTTCCGTCACTTCATCAGAACGATCAAAATAACTGGAAGCATCGAGCGGCTGTAAAGGCAAAACACCATTGTTTTCATGCCGATGAAACAAAAAGAATTCTAGTTCCATACCCGTCTTCAAACGGAAACCCATCTCTTCGGCAGTTTGCAACACGCGCTGCAAGGCATTGCGTGGGTCGCCGATAAAGGGATCGCCATCAATGGTATGGACTGAGCATATCAAACGCGCAGTCCGATGTTCTGGTTCATCATCCCACGGCAGCACTATATAAGAACTTAAGTCTGGACGCAGTACCATATCGCTTTCGGCAACCCGCGAAAAACCCTCAACCGACGAGCCATCGAAATTCAGCCCATTGTCGATCACCCCTGCAACCCGACCCGCCGGAACGGTCACGCTTTTGACGATGCCAGCAATGTCGGTAAACCAAAGCGCGACAAACCGAACGTCATTTTGCTCAATATGTTGTAGTATTTCGTCTTTAGTCATTTTCTTCGCAGAACGATGATCGTCCATAAATGATCTTTCCATAGCTTTCAATATAACCTGCATATCAGGCGACCAGCAGGGTTCAATCTCACGAAAAACGGGGGCAACTTGTTAGTTGCAAGTGCTAATCTTTCAACCAGCCTAGATGCCCGAATAAGGCATCCAGACCCAGTAAATATCCTCGCCAGCCAAAACCACTGATCTGTCCCACGCAAACTGGTGCGATCATCGACACATGCCGAAAAGACTCGCGGGCGTGGATATTCGACAAATGAACTTCCACCACTGGCAGTTGAATACCACTGATAGCATCACGCAGCGCAATCGAGGTATGGGTATAGGCTCCCGGGTTGATGACCACCCCTGCCGCCCATTGCCGCGCAACGTGGAGGGTGTCTACCAAGACCCCCTCGTGATTGGATTGCTCCGTCTTCAACTCGACATCGTGGCGCTGTGCATGGGTGATCGCCAATTGATTGATATCAGACAATGACCAATTGCCATACACTTCTGGTTCCCGCGTGCCAAGCAAGTTCAAATTCGGACCGTGCAGCAGCAATACGGAACGTGCCATCAAATGATCTCCTTGAGTATCGCGATCACATCCTCTTTGCTCACGTCTGCCGTAATCAGCGGTTGACCAATATCGCGCAGCAACACAAAACGTAATTGCCCGCGTTGTTTTTTCTTATCGGTACCCATCAAGTTATAGACCGTCTCGACATCAAGGTCGCCCATGTGGGTCGGCAAGCCGACTGTTTCTAACAGCCGATAGACAGTTTCGATCAAGGATGGGGCGCATAAACCCAAACGTTTAGAGAGCAGCGCCGCCGCCGCCAACCCAATCGCGACCGCTTCGCCATGCGCAAAAGCGTATCCCGACGCATGTTCAATCGCATGACCGAACGTATGCCCCAAATTGAGGTGTGCCCGTATCCCCTGTTCAAACGGATCGGCTTGCACGACATCCACCTTAACCTGCACCGCACGCGCCACCAAGACTTCATCAGGGGTATCTCCCCCAATCATATCCAGCAGCACCTGATCGGCAAGCAAGCCATGTTTGATCAGTTCCGCCAAGCCACAGCGCAATTCCCGAACCGGCAAGGTGTCCAGCAACTCGGTATCGATCAACACATCAGTCGGTTGCTTAAAGGCACCGATCAGATTTTTGCCCTGCGGCAAATCGACTCCGACCTTGCCACCCACGCTAGAATCGACCATTGCCAATAAACTAGTCGGCACCTGCACAAAGCGCACACCGCGTAGATAGGTCGCCGCCACAAAACCAGCGACATCACCGACCACGCCACCCCCAAAGCCGATCACGGTCGAACTACGGTCTAAACCTGCCTCAATCAGTCCGGCATATAACGACGCCACTGTCGCCAGTGTCTTATGCTGTTCACCATCGACCATCGTCAGCACGAGAGCATCGGGGAACGTCGTCGCGAAAAAGTCGCGGTATACAGCCGCCAACGTCGTATTGGTGATGATGGCGACGCGCCCATCGTGCCCATCCAAGCGTAACTCTGTCAGATTTAGAGTCCGAAACAGCCCCGGTTCGATGACAATATCATACTGTCCTTCGGGCGACTTTACTGGTATTCGGTTTGCCATAAAGCAACAATCTCCCGTGCTATCTCGTCTGGCGTCTTATTGCTCGTGTTGATGTGCATGGGGATCGCCTCATATGCTGAGCGCCGCTTATCCAGTAATGCCGCCCAGTCACCGGCGAGCGGGCGGTCTTTGGTAGCCACTAGGCGCGCGCCAATGACATCCGAAGGGGCATCCAAACAGATGACGAAACTGGTCGCCATCATACGCTTGCGATTTTCGGCATCCACCAACATCCCGCCACCGGTGGCGATCACTAATCGGCGCGAAGAAGCCAAATCAAAACAAATTTGCCGCTCCAAAGCCCGGAAGCCCGCCTCACCATCACGCTCAAAAATCTGAGGGATCGACATCCCCGCCCGCCGGATGATTTCATCGTCCGAATCAATAAACGGTCGTCCGGTCAGTCGCGCCACCTGCTGACCAACGGTCGTTTTGCCCGTTGCCATAAAACCGGTTAAAACGATATTGCGTTCGCGGTCAGCGGTCATAGCCAAAACGCCAATCTACGTTATCCATCGGCAAATCATCAAGGTGTGCCCTGCGCAGGGCAGCAAAACGGGGCTTCATTTCTTCAAGGCTATCGCCACCCAACTTTTCGCTCAACGCATCCGCGATTACAATCGCCATCATCGCCTCCAAAATCGGCACCGCACGCGGCGTAGCACAATGATCACTGCGTTCATAAGTGGTCAATTCTGGCTCGCCCGTCGCCAAATTGACCGAGCTAAGCGCCTTCATCACGGTTGAAATTGGCTTCATAGCGACCCGACACACGATGGGTTCGCCCGTCGTAATCCCACCTTCCAAGCCGCCCGCACGATTGGTCTCACGATGGAGCGCGCCCGCCTCATCCCGCGCGATCACATCATGCACTTGCGACCCCCGCAAGGCGGCATTATCGAACGCGCTACCGATTTCTGCGCCTTTCATGGCGTGGATACTGACCATTGCCCCGACGATCCGCCCATCTAATTTGCGATCATATTGCACATGTGATCCCAAACCGGGCGGCACATGCAGCGCGACCACTTCAATCACCCCGCCCAGCGTATCTTTAGCGACTTTTGCCTCGCGAATTTCCTCGTGCATCCGCTCTGCCGCCGGCGCATCTGGGCAACGCACATCGTTCGCTTCCGCCGTCTGAAAACGAGTGAGGTAGTCCATCGTTGGATCGAGCATCGCGCGCGCCTCGCCAATTTGCACGACATACCCGCCGACCACGATCCCAAACGCCTCAAGGTAACGCTTACAAATCGCCCCGACCGCAACCCGCATCGTCGTTTCGCGCGCGCTAGACCGTTCCAGCGCGACGCGCAAATCCCGATAGCCATATTTGATCGCCCCTGTCAAATCCGCATGACCGGGGCGGGGTGTCGTCATGGCAGGGATGTCTTTTTCGCGCCAATTTTTATAATCGCGATTTTCGACCAGCAAAGCGATGGGCGCACCCGTCGTCACACCGTTCATCACCCCACTGGTGATCTGCACCGTATCTTGTTCAATGTTCATGCGTCCGCCCGAACCATAGCCCGTCTGCCGCCGCAAAAGTTCGCGGTTGATGGTCTCGCCATCAATCGGCACACCAGCCGGTATCCCTTCGAGGATAGCGGTGAGCAAAGGTCCATGACTTTCGCCAGCAGTAAAGAAACGTATCATAGCCCGCCTATGTTGAGTGATCGTGAAGAACCTGCCAGATATTGTTTTAATTTTAACCCGTTAATGCCGCTTTAGCAGCATTAAACATTGTTACAATCGGCGCATCAATGCCTGTCCAAATGGTGAATGCTGCCGCCCCTTGCCGAACCAACATCCCTAAGCCGCCAATGGCTTGCCCCCCCGCCGCCTCGACTTGACGCATCAAGCGAGTTTGCGCGGGGCGATAGATCATGTCATACAACACCACGCCGCGCTTAAAGATCGCATCATCCGGCAATGGCGACTCATCGATATGGGGGTACAGCCCCACCGAAGTACAGTTGACGATCACATCAGTGGTTGCGACTGCGCTCAAATCCGCAACTTCAGCGTCCACGCGCATCTCGCTGATCAGCTTGGCAGAATTTTCGGGCGTGCGATTCACAATCTGAACCAGTGCCCCCGACTCCACCAACCCATAAACCGCCGCCCGCGCCGCGCCCCCTGCGCCCAAAATCACGACGCGCAAGCCGCGCGGCAGGACATCATGAGCCATGAGATCGCCCATGAAGCCTTGCACATCGGTGTTGGTGGCGCTGTTATCGCGAAAATCAATCGTGTTGACCGCCCCCACGCGCCGCGCAATTTCGTCCGGGCGGACATGCGGCATGACAGCGCGCTTATGCGGTATCGTCACATTGACCCCAATCACGCCATTTTCGCGCATTTGTTTCAAGCTGTGGCGCACAATATCGGGCGGTATCGCCATTTTCTCATAACGCCAATCGGTCATGCCCAATGCTGCAAAGGCGGCATTGTGCATCGCCGGGCTAAGCGAATGTTCGATGGGCCAGCCCATCGCCCCCACAATTTGATCGGGCATAGGATTCTGTCCTTAATAATACAGATGATGAGCTAGAGATAACACAATTGATTCTGTTGCAAAAGTCGGGCAACCACATTGGATTGCCCCTACGAAGGACGCCATTGTAGAGACGCGCAACGGCGCGTTTGTTGCACGCAGAACCCTTTTCACAATTGGCTGCCCTGACGCCGCTAAATTTACGCTTCTTTTACGCTTCCAAGGGGGCAACGCGCACTTGTGCCCCCAAACGGGCGAGCGTTTCGGCATAGCCGGGGAACGAGTCGGCGGCACATTTTGCATCATGCACATGCGTGACGCCCTCCGCCACCAAACCCGCCACTGCCATACTCATCGCAATCCGGTGATCATCATAACCATCCACGACCGCACCCTGTAATTTCTGCGGTCCGCGAATCGAGAATCCATCTTCGCGTTCGGTGATTTCGGCACCCATCTTGCGCAGTTCGCCCGCCATGACCGCAATCCGATCCGTTTCTTTGACGCGCAATTCTTGGGCGTCGCGCACGACTGTTTCACCTTCTGCCAACAATGCCGCGATCATAAAGATCGGGAACTCGTCGATCATCCGCACGACCACCTCGCCGCCAACTTCGATTCCTTTAAGCGCGGCATACGCCACTGTGATCCTGCCCACAGGATCGCCTGCCGCTGTGCCAGTTTCCTCAATCGTCAAATGTGCGCCCATCGCTTGCAAAACATCGAACAAGCCCGTGCGCGTCACATTCAAATTAATGTGCGTCAGCGTGAAACGACTGCCCAGCACCAATAATCCCGCCACCACCAAAAACGCCGCCGAGGAAGAATCGCCCGGCACGGTGAAGTCCAGCGGTTGCAACGGATTCCCCGCGCTGATACGAACACGGTTGCCGCCATCTTCGACGATCAAATTGGCACCCATCGCGCTCAACATCCGCTCGGTGTGATCGCGCGCGGGTCCCGGTTGGGTGATGACCGTTTCGCCTTCGGCGAATAAACCCGCCAACACCAACGCGCTTTTGACTTGGGCGCTGGCGACCGGCATATCATAATGGGTGCCCATCAATCTTGATGGGTTGACCTGTAGTGGCGCATACCCGTTCACGCCGACGATATCAGCGCCCATCGCCCGCAATGGGGTGATGATCCGGTTCATGGGGCGACGGCGCAGTTGCTCGCTCCCATCCAAGATGCTGGAAAACGGTTGCCCGACCATAATACCCGTCAACAGCCGAATGCCGGTACCGGCATTGACCAAATCAAGCGGTGCGGTACTCGGTTGCAATTGCCCACCATGCAGCGTGAGTTCATTCTTGCTATGCCGCTCAACCTTAACCCCCAACATCTGCACTGCCCCCAAAGAAGCTTCGGTATCGCCAGCCGCCAGCCAGCCGCGCACATGCGTTTCACCTTGTGCCAGTGCGCCAAATAACACCGCCCGATGCGAGATCGACTTATCGCCGGGGACGGTAGCCTCGCCGCTCAAGACTGCGCCGGGTTCTACGATAAACTGATCAACTGCCACGTTTGTCATTCTCCTGTTTATTATTTTCAACACTTTGCATCCATGCCAATCGTGCTTCGCGCGTCGGGCGCAACAGATCGACTAATTTTCCATTTTCTTGGGCGATCAAAACCGCTTCAATCATCGCCAATTGCATTCTAAATTGCGCCAGTAATGTCGCCACCGCGCGCGTATTGGTATTCAGAATATCGCCCATCATGCTCAAATCACTGCCCGCCAAGCGCGACATATCGCGGAAACCGCCCGCCGCCAAACGCCAGACGGCATCATCAGTCTCGCCTTCTTTGCTCACTGTCGCCACCAGTGCCGCGCTCAACAAGTAGGGCAAATGGCTAATCGCTGCCACTACATGATCATGACGGGCGGCATCCATCTCGATCACCACCGCGCCCAATGCTTCGACCAGACCCACGGCGCGATCCTGAGTCGCGGGGGTTGTACGCCGCGATGGGCACAAGACAAACGGGCGATCCTTATAGACCTCACCATCGCTATACGCGATCCCCGGCGACTCTTTACCGGTCATGGGGTGCCCGCCAATGGCTTGAATCCCAACGGGCAACACACTCATCGCCTCGCAAATATCCGCTTTGGTGCTGCCAATGTCAATGAGTAGCGTATTGGAACGAAGATATGACCCCAAGCGCCCGCGTATCATGCTGATAATCGCTTTTACCGGTGCCGCCAACAACACGACATCGGCATTTTCCACCCCTGCCCGCAAATCGTCGGTCGCATAATCGACGATTTTGTGCGCAAGAGCATATTCGCGTGTTTCTGCGCTGGTATCCACACCAGTGATCGATGCCGCATACCCACGTAATGCCAGCGCCAAAGACCCACCCATCATGCCCAAGCCGACAACAGTTAGCCGTTGCGCAAAAAAGCCACTCAAGCAGACCTCCCTATCGCTTCGGCAACTTTCTGAACACGCGCCACCATATCACGGAATTGGTCGTAGTTGAGGGTTTGCCGTCCGTCCGACAATGCCTTCGCGGGGTCGGGATGCACTTCCACGATCAACCCATCCGCCCCGGCTGCCACTGCCGCCAACGCCACCGAGGTGACGTATTCCGAGTACCCCACTGCATGACTGGGATCGGCGATCACGGGCAAATGGCTGCGCGCCTTCAAGACTGGAATAGCATTGATGTCGAAAGTGTTGCGGGTGTATTTCTCGAAAGTGCGAATGCCCCGTTCGCACAACATCACTCGTTGATTACCATGCGACATAATGTACTCCGCAGACATCAACAATTCTTCCATCGTATTCGCCAAACCCCGTTTCAATAACACGGTATGTTGGCTTTCGCCGACGGCGTGCAACAGCGTGAAGTTTTGCATGTTACGCGCACCAATCTGTAAAACATCGGCGTATTCGCACACCATCTCCACCAAACCCGGATCCATCACTTCTGTGACAATCGGCAAGCCACTGCGTTCACGCGCCTCGGCAAGCCACTTCAGCCCTTCTTCCCCATGTCCCTGAAAGCTATAGGGTGAGCTGCGCGGCTTGAAGGCACCACCACGCAATGCCGTCGCCCCTGCTTCTTTCATGGCACAGGCGATCTCAATGATCTGTTCGCGGCTTTCCACCGAACACGGACCCGCGATCATCAACACTTTATTCTCGCCCACCTTAGATCCATTTAAGCCGACCAGCGTTGGTTGTGGGTGATATTCGCGGCTGGCGAGTTTGTAGGGCACCGTCACCCGCATCACTTTTTCGACCCCCAGCATCGACTGGTAATTGTCCTCACGCAGAGGTGTGGGGCTTTCGCCGACCAAGCCAATGATGGTGCGTTCATCCCCTTCAGATAGGTGCGCCTGATAGCCATCGGCTTCCACCCTGCTGATGACTTCCGCAATATTTTGGGCGGATGCCCGTTTATTCATCACAACGATCATAATTCTTTATCCTCTATCACTCGGTAAAGGTTTCGTTAACGAGACTGCTCATCACGGTTGCCATTGCTGGACACCGAACTGGTGCTTAAATCAGGGCGCAACACCGCCGCCCCGCGCATAAACTTATGATTCAATTGGCTGTTCGTTTTGTCGGTATTCCAATGGATCAGCACCCGCACACACGTTTCTAAGCCCCCCTCTACCGCCGCTTCTTGACACCCAATCAGGGCGACCTGAGTCCAGCCCAGTTCACGAGCAGCCCGTGCCGGAAAACAAGCCGTCAAATCGGGCGTCGTCGTGAAGATGACGCTGGCGACATCATCTTCGTGAATATCATTGGCGGCGATCAATGCTTGCAACAGATCGCGAGTCGCTGTCAAAATTGCCTCGATACTATTTTCGTCAACGGTGATCGCCCCGCGAACGCCTCTAAATGCCATTGCCTCATCCCTTCTGCTCTGCGCTAGACAACAAAAAAGCGCGGAGCTTTTGCTCTGCGCTTTTGATTTCACCGTTTCTAATCGGTCAAGTCACAGGATACAACGCTCGGTTCGCCAATGTGCGCCGCTAAAGTAATAAAAATCGTAGCGATAGGATTGGCTCTGGAACGTTTGCATGACTGTGATCTCCCTTAAGCGCAGAGGATAGCACGAGCAGTAGGCAGATGTCAACGCGACTCGGAAACCTCCGACGAAATCAATACCATCTCGAAAAATTGATGAATAGCCAATATCATCCCGCGAAATACGCCGAATTTCCCAATGTGAAATTCAAGACGGCACACACTCGTTGAAGGCGCAATTTCACTGATACGAGCCTTACGGGTATCATCATCACAGATTTAATCTAATGCAGCGCGCAAATCATGGGTCAATGCCGAAACTTCTGCCGCACCCACTGCGCCAGCCCGCACCAGTGCGCTACCGACGATGAAACCATCCATCAAGCTGCTCACTTGTCGGGCATGGGCGGGCGTGCTGATGCCAAAGCCCAACACCAACGGAATGTCCCCAGACAATTCTCGTACCCGCCCGATGAACGCTGCCAATTCTGGAGGCAATTCGGTGCGCGCTCCCGTGACCCCCGTCAGCGACACCACGTAAATAAAGCCGCGTGCTTGATCCACCACCAGCGCGATCCGTTCGCGACTGCTGGTCGGAGCGAGGAAAAAGATCAACGCCATTGCGTGTAACGCACACGCGGCGATCATCTCGGACGCCTCTTCGGGGGGCAAATCCGGCACAATCAAGCCATCCGCCCCCGCTGCTTTGGCGTCTGCCACAAACTGCGCCATGCCATACGCCACTAACGGATTTAAGTACCCCATCATCAGCATGGGCTGCTTTACACCCCGTTCGCGCAACGTCCGCACTGCCGCCAAGCATTTGCGAACGGTGGTGCCATTCTCCAATGCTTTTTGGGTCGCCGCTTGGATAACGGGTCCATCCGCCAAGGGGTCACTAAACGGGATGCCGATCTCAAAACCATCTGCCCCTGCCTGTGCCATCGCTTCAATCGCGGCGATGGAGTCTTCATATTGCGGGAAGCCAATCGGGAAATAAGGCAAGAATGCCGCTCGCCCTTGTGCCTTCGCCACCGTGAACATCGTGTTGATCGCCGCTAAGCCTTGTTCCTCACGCATGATCCTTCGCCTCAATTTCTTCTGACGACTTCGCCGCTCTTTCCGCCAATGCCTTGATCACGGTGTCGAGGTCTTTATCGCCCCGACCCGACAAATTCACCAAAATAATCGCGTCCTTCGGCATCGTCGGTGCGCGTTTGATCACCTCAGCAATGGCATGAGAAGACTCCAAAGCCGGAATAATGCCTTCGAGTTGGCTCAACATTTGCAACGCATCTAGGGCTTCATCGTCGGTAGCGTCGGTATAAAATGCCCGTTCCGACTGACGCAAATAGGCGTGTTCCGGTCCCACACTGGCATAATCCAACCCTGCCGAGATACTGTGGGTATTCATAATCTGCCCATCTTCATTTTGCATCACATAGGAGCGGGTGCCTTGCAGTACCCCTGGACGGCTGATCGAGAGATCGCCGAAACGAGCGGCATGTTGCCCGCTGGCGATGCCGTAACCGCCCGCTTCGACGCCGATCAATTCGACCTTTTCGTCCTCGCGGAAGGCATGAAACAAACCAATCGCGTTACTGCCGCCGCCGACGCAAGCGATACACGTATCGGGCAACCGTCCTACTTGATCGAGCATCTGCTGACGCGCTTCGGTGCCGATCACACTTTGAAAATCGCGCACCATCATCGGGTAAGGATGGGGCCCCAACGCTGAACCCAGCAGATAAAAAGTGCTTTGGACATTCGTCACCCAATCGCGAATCGCTTCGTTGATGGCATCCTTCAACGTTTTGGTGCCGCTTTCGACAGGGATCACTTCCGCGCCCAATATTCTCATCCGAAACACGTTTGGTTGCTGACGCGCCATATCGACGCTACCCATATACACATGGCAATCCAACCCTAACAATGCCGAGACAGTGGCGCTGGCGACGCCGTGTTGCCCCGCTCCAGTTTCCGCCACCACCCGTTGCTTGCCCATGCGTTTCGCCAACAACGCTTGACCCAGCGCATTATTGATCTTGTGCGCCCCAGTATGCGCAAGGTCTTCGCGCTTAAGATAAATCTGTGCCCCGCCCAGTTTTTCGCTCAACCGCTTGGCATACGACACGGGCGTCGGGCGTCCGGTATAAGTCGCCTGCAAATGTGCCAGTTCAGCATGAAACGCCGAATCCGCCATCGCTTCGCGATAGGCAATGGTCAGTTCATCCAATGCCGGAATCAAGGTTTCCGGTACGAAACGCCCACCAAACTCACCAAAATACCCGCGCTCATCGGGGACATTGGTGATATCGGTCGCGATATATTGATAATCTTTTTGATTTGTCACGATTTTACCCATCCCACATTACTCAAAAAAAGCACTGGCGTCATCCTAACGACTCAAACACCAATGGATGCACTTCTTCGTTCCACCGCGAGCTACCTTTTCGCCGCCTGTATGAATGCCCATATTTTCTCTGGGTCTTTGCGCCCCGGCGTATCGCCCTCTACCCCGCTGGCGACATCCACCCCCCATGGTTGAATTGCCCGCACTCGCGCGCCCACATTTTCCGGCGTCAAGCCCCCCGCCAACATCAATCGCGGGGTGTCGTTTTTGACCGCTAACGCCACTTCTTCGCTCGCTTGTTCACCCGTCCCGCCATAGAGCGCCGGATGATAAGCATCAATCAGCAAAGACGGGATGCGCTCTTGCGGGGAAGCACCGGGCGCAAAATAACGCACATCGTCTAATGCCTCAATTTTGTTGCGCGGACGAATGGCTTTGAAGGCGATACCACGCAACTCACGCAGCATCTCCACCGACTCATCACCGCTCAACTGCACATAATTCAAAGCCACGATATCCATCGTTCTGGAAATTCCACTGACCAGTTCATTGACAAATACCCCAACCATTAGCGGGCACGCCGCTCCGAATTCCGCCCGCAACGTGGCACATAAATCCCGCGCCGCCTCGCGTTCGATAAAGCGCGGACTGGTTTTGACGAAATTCAAACCGATCATGTCTGCGCCCGCTGACGCTGCCGTCAGCGCGTCTTCAATCGTCGTTATCCCACAAATTTTGACGCGGGTCATTTGTCCTCCAGATCAGCCAACTTGTTTACGAGAATAGCCGCCTACTATAACAAACTATCCCCGCTGAAAACACGTTTCTGACTGCTGAAGGCGCGTACTTGCCCCCCGATCTCCGCCGCTTTCACCAAACCTTCACCGACAAGGACCGCATGTGCCCCTAAGCGCCCCATATGGACAACATCTTCGGGGGTGCGAATAGCGCTTTCCGCCACTAGGGTGACACCCGCCGGTGCCAACGCCGCCACCCGTGCCGTGATCGTCAAATCCTCGTGAAACGTCCGCAAATCACGGTTATTCACGCCGATCAAGGTGGCACCTATCTTCAAAGCACGTTCTAATTCCGCCTCGTGATGCACTTCGACCAGCGCCGCCATGCCCAACGCGGTGATCAGCGTGTGCAAGTCGCGCAACACATCGTCTTCCAGCGCCATTACGATAAGCAAAACGGCGTCTGCCCCGGCAGCCCGTGCTTCATAGATTTGTAACGGATCGATCACAAAATCCTTGCGCAGCACAGGCACCGCAACCGCCGCCCGTACCTGTTTCAGATGATCGAGGTGCCCTTGAAAAAACTGGACATCGGTCAACACCGAGATCGCGGCGGCACCGTTGTCAGCATAAGTTTTGCCTAGTGCCAGTGGATCAAACGGGTCAATGAGGACGCCTTTGCTGGGCGAGGCATGTTTCACTTCGGCGATGAGCGCCACCGTCTCGCGTCGCAATGCCCCCGCAAAATCGCGTGGCGGGGGTGCCGCCACCGCCAGCAATTCGCGCTCGTGCGGGCGCAAGGTGGCGACCTCCGTCACCTTTTGCGTCAAGATGCGGTCAAGGATGGTATCAGTCTTGACGAAAGCGCTCACGCTGCGGTCTCCGTCGCTAACTTCTGCGAAAAAGCGATCAGCGCGTCTAATTTCGCCACTGCCGCGCCACTATCGATCACCGCCGCCGCCTGTGTCACCCCGCTGGCGAGATCGCCCACCATGCCCCCCGCAAGGAGCGCAGCAGCAGCATTCAGCACAACAACATCCCGTTTGGCATCATGGATCGTGCCGCTCAAAATACCGCGCAGAATTGCCGCGTTGGTGGGGGCATCCCCGCCCAATAAATCATGGATAGTCGCCCCGCTGAAGCCCAGCGCCTCTGGCATCAATTCATAAGTCGTCACCGTGCCATCCGCAAATTGGCTGATCTGATTGGGTCCCGTTGTCGTTAACTCATCCAACCCGCCATAGCCGTTCACCACCAGCGCCGACACCGCGCCCAGTTCCCCCAAAACATGCGCCAACATCGGCGTCAAGTCCGAGGCGAACACCCCAACCAGTTGGCGACGTGCCCCCGCCGGATTGGTCAAAGGACCTAAGATATTAAAGATCGTGCGTACCGCAATTTGGCGACGTACCCCAATAGCATGTTTCATCGCGGGATGCAGCTTCGCGGCGAACAAGAAGCCAATACCCACCGCATCAATACAGCGCCCGACTTGTTCTGGAAGCAAATCAAGGTTAACGCCCAATTCGCCCAAAACATCAGCGCTCCCGCACTTGCTGGATGCCGCCCGATTGCCATGCTTGGCGACGATCAATCCCGCCCCCGCCGCCACAAAAGCAACCGTCGTACTGATATTGAATGTTCCTGATTTGTCGCCACCGGTGCCACAGGTATCAAGCAAATTTGTGCCCTCAAACGAGGTCGGCACCTGTTCAGCATTGGCGCGCATCGCCCGCGCGCTGCCCAAGATTTCGTCTTGGGTTTCGCCCTTCATACGCAACGCCATCAAATATGCGCCGATTTGCGCTTCCGTCGCGCCGCCAACCATTATCTGATTCATCACCGCTTCGGCTTCATCCGCCTGCAAATGCCCATACCGGCTCAGCAGATCAATCGCTTTCTGAATATCCATCATGCCCATTGCCCTTATGGTACGTCACACCGCAAAGGCGGGCGCTTTCACCTGTAAAAAGTTCGACAGTAGTTGTGCCCCATAGGTCGTCAAAATGCTTTCGGGATGGAACTGCACCCCAAAAACGGGATGCTCTTTATGGCGCATCGCCATAATCTCGCCCTCCTCAGTGACCGCCGTCACCTGCAAAACATCGGGCAGTGTCGCTTCTTCGACGATCAAGCTGTGATACCGTGTTGCTTCAAAGGGCGTGGGCACCCCCGCAAAGAAGGGATCATTCTGATGGTAAATCTGGCTGGTCTTGCCGTGCATCAAGCGAGGTGCCCGTAAAACCACGCCACCATACGCTTGCCCAATTGACTGATGCCCAAGACAGACCCCCAAGATCGGCGTCGTCGCGCCAAAAGTGGTAATGACTTCTAACGATACACCGGCGGAATCGGGGTCGCCCGGTCCCGGCGAGATCACGATATGCGAGGGATGAAGGATCGCGATATCCTGAACGCTGATTTGATCGTTGCGGAAAACCCGCAAATCCGCCCCCATCTCGCCCAACAATTGCACGAGGTTGTAGGTAAAGCTGTCGTAATTGTCGATCACGAGGATCATGGTTTCTTCGCCTCCAGTTCACGCGCTGCCTGTGCTGACAACCCTTCTAAGTGCATCCGGTCATTGACCGCCGTCAACTCCCACACCGACTCTTTACGATGAATAGTCGTCACCCCGGTGTTGTCGAGATCGACGTACAACGGATTGTAAGTCGGTACCAACGTCTCCAACATCACTTTGATCGCGGTCGTATGGGACAAAATACCAATCGTTTCATATTCTGCATGGGCTAAAATATCGTCCAATGCCGCTGTGACGCGCACACCCACATCATCGCGCGATTCGCCGTCGGGGATATGATAGCTGTTGGGGGCTGCCATCATCTCGCTATACAGAGCGGGATACCATGATTCCATCTCTTCAATCGTCAACCCCTGCCATGCGCCGATGCTCCGTTCCCGCAGTCGGATATCAGGGATAGGGGCAAAACCGAGCGGCTCCGCCAATATTTCCGCAGTTTGCACAGCGCGATGCAGATCGCTGGTATACAGCGCCCCCATGCCAATATGACGCACAAACTTTGCCAGTGCCCGCACCTGTAATAATCCCTGCGCGTTCAATGGCGAAGCCACCCATCCCTGCCAGCGTCCTACTTGGTTCCAATCGGTTTCGCCGGGGCGAAGAAAAATAATCCGTCTAACGCTCATGTCTTTAGTCCTTTATGCTTGACTCTAAAAGAGCATTCTCGCTCAAGGTTAACATCAGTCAGCCCCATCGTCACATCAACCCTCGTTCAGCGCGTTGAATAGTGACAGCAAGGGCTTGTGCTTTATTCAGTGACTCTTGAAACTCGCTGGCAGGGACGCTATCCGCCACAATACCTGCGCCAGCTTGAATATACATCGTTCCGTCCTTAATGAGGGCAGCACGAATGGTGATACAGGTATCCATCGAGCCATCGAAGCTGAAATAACCAACGGCACCGCCGTATAACCCTCGCCGTGTCCCTTCTAATTCCTCGATGATCTCCATCGCCCGAACCTTAGGGGCACCACTCAGCGTACCCGCAGGAAACGTCGCCCGCAACAAGTCAAAGGCATTCAAACCTGCCCGTAGTCGCCCTTGCACGTTGCTGACGATGTGCATGATGTGGGAATACCGTTCGACGTACATCATATCGGTGACGGAGACACTGCCATACTCGCTCACACGTCCTAAGTCATTCCGCCCCAGATCAACCAACATGATGTGTTCGGCGCGTTCTTTGGGGTCAGCCAGCAGTTCCGCCTCGTAGACTCGATCTCCGGCTTCGTCGGCACCGCGTGGGCGTGACCCCGCAATTGGGCGGGTGGTCGCGATCCCATCCTCAAGGCGCACCATCATCTCTGGCGATGCCCCAACGAGGGAGAAATCTTCGCCAAAGCGCAAGAAAAACATGTAAGGCGAAGGGTTGGTCGCCCGTAAAGCGCGATAGATCGACAGTGGGGAGGCGCTCGTCTTGCGGCTGAGCCGTTGGGACATCACAATCTGGAAAGCATCCCCCGCCGCAATATATTCTTTGGCAGCTTCGACATTGGCTTCGTATTTTTCGCGGGTCATGTTGGAGACGAGAACGCTATCCGATGAGGCAACAGCACTGACGAAATTTTCTGGAACCACCAGCGGTTGCTTCAGAGCAGCGGTGATGGTATCAATGCGGCGCACTGCATCATCAAAGGCAGCATCGGGGTCGCCCGTATTGTGCGCATTCGCCAGCACGATCAGTTGGTGCTTCGCATGGTCAAAAATAACCAAGGTATCGACCAGCATGAATGCCACGTCCGGCACCTGAAGTTCATCAATGGCGGTATTGGGCACCCGTTCAAAATAGCGCACTGCATCATAAGCAATGGAGCCGACCGCCCCACCAATGAAACGGGGCAAACCATTCACGGGTACCGGACGGACACGATTAAATTCTTTTTCGACGACATGAAGTGGATCTTCTTGAGGGTCTAACGGGCGTGTCGTGGTTTCGCCATGTAATGTGCGGGTGACGATGCCATCGCGCACGGTGATCACCCCTTTGGGGTTGACGCCAAGGAAGGAATAACGCCCGACTTGTTCGCCACCCTCCACGCTTTCCAGCAAGAAGGAAACGTCGCCCATGTGTGCCAGCTTAATGTAAACAGAAACGGGTGTCTCTAAGTCCGCCAGCAAGGTGCGATATACCGGCACCAAATCGCCTCGGTTAAAAAGTGTGTAAATCTGCTCGCGCGTGGGTTGAACTGCGGCTTGTGTACCCGTGAGTGTCATAACCATGATGCGTGAAACCCTTCTTCCAAGTGTGGCGTTTTGGAAATAAAAAACCCCGATCTCATTCAAGGACGAGATGGGATTCCCGTGGTGCCACCTTGCTTGTGTTGCCGAAGCAAACACCGCTCTTGCAGGTACGAGTCGTTGATCCTCAATAGATGGGATCGACGGGATGATACCCTCACCCTGATAACGGCGGTGAACCCGGCATTCGCTACTGGTGAGCCGGGCGGCTCATGTTTGCGCGTGCAACTCGCTAGTCCATTCGGTTATCGCGTGCGTACTGCCTTCACAGCTTCCGGCAGCTCTCTGAAACGTCGCTTGATAACGTACTCGTCTAGGTCAACGTTATTGTAGGTTTCAATTGTCAGACAGTAGATTAGCGTTAATTTTGATGCGCGTCAAGGGGGTGATGATTTAGGGCTATTGCAAAGTCGAAAGAGGACAAATTCAATGAATAGCAGATTTGATAATCCCCACCCCCCAGCCCCCTCCCCATTGCATGGCTGAGGGGAGGACACCTTTTGAGACACGATCCAATTTTCTCGCGTAGAAGCATAACGCTGTCGTGCCCTCCCGCTTAAATTTTTAAGAAACTTTTACCTCAAATTCAAACATGTCCTCCCCTCAGCCATTGGTCGCTTCGCTTATGGAGAGGGGGAGAAAAAAGCTCACAACGGTTCTTAGAAGTCCCCTCTCTACGAAGTGGCTGAGGGGATGCCGACCTTCGGTCGGACGGGGTGGGGATGTGCTTTGTGATCCACTGAAATTGTTTCACACAAGACTTTGCAACAGCCCTGGATAGCCCACCCGCCTATTTCTCTGAAACGCGATCATCAGGTACAATCCAAGAGATAGTGTTCGCGACCCATAGCGATGTTCGCTCAGGAGAAATGACGATGCAGGCAGCTCCACAACGGGAAACAGTGGTTGGCGTGTGGCGTGGGTCAAAATCACATTTGGGATTTTGGCTCCGTTCAATCTTCAGTTTGTCCCTGTGGTATTTCTTGGTTTACAAGCAGAACAGCATCACGTTGACCACCCGCCGCTTGACGCAAACGCGCGGCAATATCCTCACCCGCAACGAGACCTCCATTGATTTAAGCAAGATCAGCAATATCGTGGTCAATCGGTCGGCGTTGGGATCGCTCCTCGGGTATGGCGATATCGTGGTCGAAAGCGCGGGCACCGATAGCTCAGAAATCTCGTTCGTTGGCATGGAACGCCCAGAGAAATTGCGTGATGCCGTGTTTGACCTGCAAGATGGCAAGCTGGACGAAACGGCTGAATAACGACGCGCTTCTGTAGGGACATGAAGCGGACGTGCCGTTGCACGTCCGCTGATTTGAACCGGTTGAACTTACGCCATCGCTTCGAGTTCATCCATCAAGGCATTAAACTGGGGAAAGTCGAGTTGTTGCTTGGCGTCGCTCATGGCGACGGCGGGGTTGGGGTGAACCTCGACCATCAAGCCGTCCGCGCCCGATGCTTTGGCGACGCGCGCCAGCGGTTTGGCGATGTCACGGCGTCCCGCGCTGTGCGAGATATCCACGATCACCGGTAAATGCGATTCGAGCTTGAGGACGGTCACGCCGCCGATATCGAGGGTGTTGCGCGTCCATTTTTCAAAAGTGCGGATGCCGCGTTCGATCAACATGACGTTGGGGTTGCCACTAGCGACGATGTATTCGGCGGCATACAAGAATTCTTCCAAAGTCGCCGCTAACCCCCGCTTGAGGAAGACCGGACGGTCAATTTTGCCGAGCGCCTTGAGCAAGAAGCTGTTTTGCATGTTGCGCGCCCCCACCCAGAAGATATCGACATAATCCATCATCATCGTGATCTGGCTGTCGTCCATGATCTCGCTGGTGATCACCATGCCGTACTTATCCGCCACCTGCCGCGCAATTTGCAAGCCCGGCTCGCCCAACCCTTGAAATTCATAAGGGGAGGTGCGGGGCTTGTACGCCATGCCTCGCAAAATCTTGCCCCCGCGTGCCGCCAACGCCGCCGCCGCCGAGTCCATTTGTTCGTAACTTTCGACCGCGCAGGGACCGGATACCAGTGTGAAGCTGCCATCGCCGATGGTGACGATATCGCGCACATTGATGATGGTGCGTTCGTCGGCGCTCTTGCGCATCACCTTGATCTTGGCGCGCGATTGCTGTTCTTCGAGTTCCAACGAGGCGCGGAAGATTTCGCGGAACAATGCCTGAATGGTGGCATTGCTAAACGGGCCCTTATTGTTCTGTTGCAGCACGGTCAGCATTTCGGCTTCACGGGCGGGGTCATAATGGGCATTGCCTTTGGCAGTGTGCAACTTGCCGATCTCACTGACGATGCGCGCCCGTTGGGACAGCAACTCCAGCATTTGCATATTGATCGTGTCCACCTGCGCGCGCAGATCGAGCAGGCTCTGGCTATCAGACATATTGGTATTCCTCAAAAGTCGGGTGATTGAAAGGATTTAGCCTTTCATTATACCCGCCTCTGCATCAGACGGGAGGGGATGCTATAGGGTTGTTGCAAAGTCTTGTGTGAAATTGGGTGAATCACGAAAGTACATCCCCACCCCGTCCGACCGAAGGTCGGCATCCCTTCCCCACTTCGTAGAGAGGGGACTTTTAAGAACTTTTGTGAGCCGTTCTCTCCCCCTCTACCCCATTACACAGGTGATAACGGGTCAGGATGGGTATGTAGGGGCATGATAGTTCATGCCCCTACCGAGGATAAACCCATTGTGTGTTTTTGTGACCCTTTGTGAATATCGAGTACCATTTCATGGCGGTCTACACGGCTAGGTGAATAAATACCATGAAACCCATCGCACAGGTGATAACGGGTCAGGATGGGTA